>CAZQHD010000032.1:0-4725 GCA_964593295.1 uncultured Thermotogae bacterium
TGTCTTTGTCGCAGCAGCGCAGCCAAAATTCGGCATGAAAACTGTTGAAGCTCCTGGGGTTGGCGCTGTCCAACGGTCTTGTTGCGCTGTCCGGAGGACTGGTCGCCCAGTATGGCGGGTTCGCCGATGTGGGCATGGGCATTGGGACCATCGTGACCGGTCTGGCTGCGGTCATCATCGGGGGCACGCTGATCCGCTCACATCGCGTGGGCCTGATGACATCCGCCGTGTTGGTCGGATCGTTGATCTATCGCATGGCCGTGAGTCTTGCGCTCCGGTATGGATATGTTGTCGGGTTCCAGGCCTCCGATCTGAAGCTGATCACCTCGCTGCTCGTCATCATCGCGCTCGTCGTCCCCTACATGCGAAAACGAAGAATGAGGAAGGTAAGCACATGCTCATCCTAGAGGGAGTGTCCAAGACGTTTCGATTCGGGTCAGACCGCGTGCAGGCAATCCAACGCGTAGACCTCTCGCTGACGGACGGTGACTTCCTCACGATCATTGGATCGAACGGAGCGGGCAAGTCCACGCTGCTCAACCTCATCGCAGGTACGGTCCTTCCCACCTCGGGTCGCATCCTGCTGCATGGAAGCGATATCACGACACGTGCGCCGCATCGGCGTGCACGAGCCATCGGCCGCATCGTTCAGGACCCTCTCGCCGGCACCGCACCGAGCATGACCGTAGCAGAGAACCTGGCCCTGGCCATGAAGCGCCAGGGGCGCGGGCTACGATTAGCCCTGTCGCGCCAGCGACGGCGACAGTGCCGAGATCGGCTAGAGGCTTTGGGGATTGGGCTTGAGGAACGCATGGACTGCGCCGTCTCCCTGCTGTCGGGCGGGGAGCGCCAGGCATTGGCCGTGGTGATGGCAACGCTGGTTCCACCTCAGCTTCTTCTTCTCGACGAGCACACCGCCGCACTCGATCCGTCGAACGCTGCCATGATCGTGCGGCTCACCGAGGCGTTTGTGGATCGATCCGGGCTCGCAACCCTGATGGTGACGCACAATATGGAACAAGCGCTGGCGGTCGGAAACCGGCTGATCATGATGCACAAAGGGGCGATCCTGCACGCACTGCACGGCGAGCAGAAGCGACAAGCCACCGTGCAAGGCCTCGTCGACCTCTTCTCAAGGCGGCACATCGCGGAGGATGCGCTGCTTCTAGAAGGTGCTGCTCAGATGGTGGGCGCAAGGGCCCCCTGAAAACGAAAAACGCGGCGCACCCCGAGGGCACGCCGCGCAACGTTTCGATGGAATGTCCCCTCTAGAAGGCGACAGTCACATCCAGGGCCTGGGGGCCTTTCTGGCCTTCACCAAGCGTGAACTCTACCTTCTGTCCCTCGTTCAGTGACTTGTAGCCTTCGCCTCGAATCGAAGAGAAGTGCACGAAAACATCTTCGCCACCCTCGCGCTCGATGAAGCCAAAGCCCTTGTCGTCATTGAACCACTTCACGGTACCGGTCAATCGTTCGGACATCCGAACCACTCCTTCATGCTGGAAGCTTTAGTACGCAGAGCGTTCGCGAGGACCTTCTGATACAGCGAGACTCCTGGAATGCGACTGCCTTGACTACCAACAACGTGCGGAGTATACCCTTGCCCGTGGCCCCTGTGCAAGGCGCATGGTTACCGAGCACTCCCGGAGGCAGGGAGCTCCCGAGGCCCGCTGCACGCCGCCATGGGCCCTGACACAGGTTCGGGCGATCGAAGTAGATGAGGAGGCCCAAGCTGATCGGATCGGCGTATCGCGATCTGCAGTTCTGGAAGTTCTCTGCATACGGGTTTCTGAAGAACCTCCGCTTCTTCGATCCTTTCCTCCTGCTGTTCTTGCGCGATGCCGGCCTGTCGTTCCTGGCGATCGGCACCCTGATCTCGATTCGTGAGCTCTCTACCAACCTCCTCGAGCTTCCTACCGGAATCCTGGCCGATGTGATCGGCCGGCGAAAAGCGATGATCGTGGGCTTCAGTGCGTACATCGTCTCCTTCTTCCTGTTCTACATCGGACACAGCTTCTGGGCGTTCACGCTGGCAATGCTCTTCTTCTCGGTGGGCGATACACTCCGCTCCGGCACGCACAAGGCGATGATCCTGGAGCACATTCGCCGAACCGGACACGAACAGCTCAAAGTTGCGTACTACGGAAGGACCCGCTCGGCATCGCAGTTCGGTTCGGCGATCTCCTCGCTGATTGCAGCGGCACTCGTATTCTGGACGGGGTCGTACCGCATGGTCTTCCTGGCGACCATCGCGCCGTACATCGCCAACCTTGCGCTGCTGGCCACCTATCCACGGGCATTGGATGGAGAACATCTCGAGGGCGGATCCTTGGGTTGGAAGACGCTCAAGCCCCGGGTGATCGTGGCTCTGCGAGACGTCCTCGGCTTCTTCAGCTCCCCAAGGACGCTTCGCGGGCTGCTCACCGGCGCCGCATTCGATGCGCTGCAGAAGACCTCCAAGGATTACTTGCAACCGATCGTGAAGGCCCAGGCGCTTGTGCTTCCGTTGCTGCTCGGCTTCGCCGATCAACAGCGAGCGGCACTGTTAATCGGGGCCATCTACTTCCTCATCCATCTCGGGACCTGTGCCGCGAGTGCGCACGCTGGAGCGGTCCACGATCGCCTCCGGTCACCAACACGCAGCCTGAACGTCACGCTGCTGATGGCGCCGTTTCTGCTCCTGATCGCCGGGCTGTCAGTCCATCTGGAGCTCCGGACGGTGGCCATCGGAGCGTTTGTGCTGCTGTTCCTGTTGCAGAACCTGCGTCGTCCGATGGTCGTTGGGTACTTGGCTGATCATATGCCGCACCGTGCCATGGCGTCCGGGCTCTCGGTGGAGGTTCAGATCCGGACCCTGGCGGTGGCGATCCTTGCCCCCGGTCTCGGTGCGTTGTCTGACTGGGTGGGGATCGGGCCTGGACTCGCAACCGTATCGCTGGTCGCACTGCTCGTCTTCCCGTGCGTGTTCGTGCATGAAACGCCATCGGCAGGGGGTGCCTAGAGCATCGGCTTGGCATCGCTCGCCCCGATGCGCTAGGCTGAGATAGGTGAGCGTGCATGACCAAGCGTATCTCGGTGGTGGATGTGGATCGCTGCGTGGGCTGCCAGCTATGCATGTTCGCGTGTACCCGTCGGATGGGGGTCGGCGGCATCGGGCGCTCGCACATCGGCGTTCGGTCGTCGGGCGGCATGCGAAAGGGATTCGTGGTCGTGGTATGCCGCGCCTGCGGGGATCCGTCGTGTGCCAAGGTCTGCCCCACCGCCGCGCTTGAGCTGCGCGAGGGAGGCGGCGTGACGTTCCACATCGACCGCTGCATTGGCTGTGGGAACTGCCGCGATGGGTGCCCGTTCGGTGCCGTTTTTTGGGACGAAGCCACTGCCAAGCCGATGATTTGCGTCTACTGCGGCGTCTGCGCCAGCTACTGTCCCCATGATGTGCTGGCCTATGAGGACCTGGCGGAGGTGCGAACGTGATCCCGCGTGACCCGCTTTGTCGTGTTCTGTGGGTGGATCTATCGCGGCGATCATTTCGTGTGGAGGAGCAACCGGAGCTGTTTGACGCCGCACTCGGAGGAAGTGGCGTGGCCATTCGTCTACTCGATGAACACTGCCCACAAGGGATTGAGCCTCTGTCCGAGGAGAATCCCATCGTCCTCGCTGTGGGGCCTTTGGTGGGCCACTACCCGCTCGCCTCGAAGACCGTGGCGATGTTCAAGTCACCTCACACGGGGAATCTCGGGGAGAGCCACGCCGGCGGTCGTAGCGCGGTGGCGATTCGCATGGCGGGCTACGGCGCGATCGTTATCCAGGGCCGAAGCGAGACGCCGGTGTATCTGGCCATCACGGACAACGGCGTTCGCTTTCGGGACGCCTCGTCCCTGTGGGGTCTTCGCAGCAGCTACACCGTGGGCACCGTCCTCCGAGAACGGGAGCGCGGTTCCGGGTATCGCTCCATCCTGCGCATTGGCCCTGCTGGAGAGAAGCGGGTCCCGTACGCTTGCGTGATTGCAGAGACGTATCGACATTTCGGGCGTCTCGGCTTGGGCGCGGTGTTTGGCAGCAAGAACCTCAAGGCGCTGGTGATCGCCGGTGACCGCACGCTGCCGGTGGCCGATCCCAGGCAGTACCGGTCGCAGTACGACGTGTTGTACCGTCAAGCGACCGCGTCGCCGCTGATGAATAAGTATCGCGACCTGGGTACCCCGTTCAACGTGCTCCCGTTGAACGAGTTGGGCGCGCTGCCGACCCGAAATCTGATGCAGGCCCGGTTCGAGGGCGCCGACCAGATCTCCGGGGAACGTCTTGCCGAGCAGGTCCTCGGTCGGCGCCTGGCGTGCGCGCACTGCCCGGTAGCCTGTATCCACATCGCGGCGCTGCGTACAGAGCACCCCGACAGACCGTACTTCTACAAGACAAGCATGCTTGGATACGACTACGAGCCGCTCTACGCGTTGGGAACCATGCTCGGCATCTCGGACCCCTGCGGGCTTCTGCAGCTTCTGGATGAGGTTGAGATCCAAGGGCTAGACGCGATGTCCACCGGAGTCACGCTTGCCTGGGCGACGGAAGCGCTGGAGCACGGGCTCATCGACCCCGGCGAGGTCGGATCGCCGCCCTTGGCGTGGGGCAACGCAGATGCACACATCCACGCTGTCCGGCGAATCGTGGCACAGCCCAACGATCTCTACCGCGCGCTCGCCCGCGGTGTCGCGCACGCTGCGTCCA
>CAZQHD010000032.1:4735-19384 GCA_964593295.1 uncultured Thermotogae bacterium
CCTTCGGCGGCAACGAGATGCCGGGCTACCATACCGGCCCCGCCGCCCATCTCGGATATCTGATCGGAGCACGTCACAGTCACCTTGACAATGCCGGGTACAGTCTGGACCAGAAGAACGCCTCCGAAGGAAAGCAAGCCAGTGCGCGAGAGCTCCTCGACACGCTGCTGTCGGAAGAGCGGTGGAGGCAGGTCCTCTCTAGTCTTGTCGTCTGTTTCTTCGCCCGCGGGCTATACACGGGCGAGGTGGTCTCCCAGGCCCTGGCCACCCTGGGAATCAGCCGGGACGAAGCGGCGTTGCGTGCGCTGGGAGCCGATACACTGCGACGAAAGCATCTGTTCAAGCTTCGAGAGGGTTTTGATCCGTTGGCGCAGCATCTTCCTGAGCGGATCTTCGAAACCCGCTCGCCGACCGGGTTGATCGCAAGTACAGACATCCAAGAGCCACTGGAGTTGTTTCGTGAACGGCTTCTCCACGAACAGGATCGCCAGCACCCGGGACCGCCGTCTCAGTGACCGCTGCGAACTGGCCTGAAGATGATCTCAAGTCCTCCGGGCAGCGAATGGGGCTCGTCTGTTCCCGCGGGGAGAGGAAGCTGCGCTTCATGGTCAGCGCCACAAACCCATCACCATGAATGAAGACCCGACGAGGCGCTACCACCTTGCGTGCTGTCTCAGCGCATCGACATGCTCATAGGCCAGCCGGATCGACCCCAGGCTCTCCTTGGTTGATCCCGGCCCATGGTCATCCGACCCTCCGGTGACCAAGAACCCTCTTCGCCGCGCCTCCACCGCCAGCACGTTTGGAGCAATGCTCAGGCTTCGCGATGCCGGATCATATGGGTAGACGGTCTCAAGGCCTTCGATCGCTAGGGCCTGTAGCCGATCCAGGAACCGGTCCCAGTCTTCAATCTGCATCAAGCATGGGTGAGCCACGGACAGAACGCCGCCCGCGTCCTTGAGCGCATCGACGGCAACCTGGACATCGGGTTTGTCGATCGGTTGATAACACGGGCATCCCTTCCCGATGAGTGTGGCGAACGCCTCGCGGAAACTCCCGACGACGCCTTTGTCGATCAGCACACGCGCCAGGTGCGGCCGTCCGATGTTGCCGTCCCCGGCTACCTGTCGGACCTCCTGTTCGCTGATCCGAATGCCGAGGTGATCTCTGCACAGCGAGACCATGCCGCGCATCCGCGCATCCCGGGAGGCCGAGAGCGGGTGCAGTAGATCCCACAGGCGCGGATGCGTCGGATCCACGAAGTACGCCAGCAGTTCCCCGTCCACATCACCGAACCGTGCCTTGACCTCCACGCCGGCGATCACCTCCACGCCGTGACGGAACTCAACACGATCGTGGAGATCGGGGGAGACGGTGTCATGGTCGGTCACAGCAATGGCGCGGATCGCCTTCGATCGCGCGCGCCGTACCAGCTGATCGAACCGCTGCGTTCCGTCGGAGGCGACGGTGTGAAGATGAAGGTCTGCGTATCCGTTGCGCATTCGCGACCTATTCGGAGACCCGTTCGGCGGCGTCGACAACGTGCTCCAGCAGCGAGAGTGTCGTGAGGGGTCCGACCCCCCCCGGAACGGGGCTCAGCGCCCCGGCCACCGGATCCACAGACACCGCATCGACATCTCCCACGATGGCATCGCCGAGCACGTTGGTCCCGATATCGATCACAACTGCGCCCGGCTTCACCATATCGCCGGTGACCTTGCCCGCCCGACCGATTGCCACGAACAGCAGGTCAGCCTCCCGCGTGATCCTTGACAGACCCTCGGTCTTGGAGTGACACACGGTCACCGTGGCGTCGCGCGACAGCAGGAGGAGAGCCAGCGGACGTCCGACGACAAGGCTGCGTCCGAGGACCACTGCGTGCTTCCCGGACACGGCCCCCTCGCACTCGGCCAGCCGCAACGCCGCCGCCGCGGTAGCAGGAGGATACGCTTCCTCTCCGGCCATCAGCCGTCCCAAGGCCTGTGTTCCGGTGCCGTCGACATCCTTGGTTGACGGAACGGCTCGCCGAACGGCCGAGAGATCGATTCCTGGCGCCACGGGCGTCTCCACGAGAACCCCTGATACGGCGGGATCTTGGGCCCATCGATTCAGCCACGTGATTGCTTCTTCGGTCGTCGGTTGATCGAGCCTGACGACGACCACATCGATCCCCAAGTCGCTCGCCCGTCGCTGCTTAGCCTGGAGGTACGAGCGCGCCGACGGATCGTCGTGCGTCAGAAGAACACAGAGGCGCGGGACGATACCTCGCTTGCGAAGTCGAGACAGGCGTTCTCGCAAGACTCGCCGCTGCGCTTCAAGAAGCGGCTTGCTCTCAAGACGTCTGGCGCTCACAATGCTCCTTCCAGATACGATCGAGAATCCCATTCACGAAACGCTGTGCCGGCTGTGTCCCAAACTTCTTCGCGAGCTCCACGGCTTCGTCGAGGGCAACCTCGGGAGGAATGTCATGATCATAGAGCAACTCGTACACGCCGATGCGGAGGATGTTCCGGTCGAGCAGGGCAAGACGCTCCAAACGCCATCCAACCGTCTTCTCGCGCAGCAGCTTGTCGATCTCGGGTCGCTGCGCGAGAATCCCCTGCAGCGAGCTCTCGATGTAGTCCCGTTGATCCCCTGGATTCGTCTCCTCAAACAGATCCTCCAGGGAGACGGGCTGGAACTCGCTCCGGTACAGGGCTGACAAGAGAAGCTCGCGTGCGTCCCGTCGATGCATCAGGATCGGAGGACCTGTTGGATGAGGGAGATCCACCAGCGCTTGATCCGATTGCCGGCCTCGATCCAGACCCCCACAAGGAGCCCCGCCAAGGCAAACGCCAGCAGAATGAGAAACGACCGCCAGCCAAGGGTCAAGAACAGCAGGCCCGCGAACAGGCCCACACCAAGACCGGCCAGCCTTCCGTTGAGGCTAATCCGCATCCCGCTCCGTCCCGAGGGAATCCATGTCCGGGCGGCGAATGCCACGAACCAGCACCGTCACCGATGTAACCTCAACTCCCGTGTGGTCGGACACGTGCCGAGCCAGCTCCTGCTGGATCCGTTCGCCGACGTCGGTCACCCGTTGATCCGGTGAAAGCGTCGTGCGGACGGTGATCCGCACACCGTCCCCGTCGTGGTGAAGCAGCACCCGAAACTGCTGCAATCCAATGCTGGATTGTAGCACTCCCGAGACGAACTCCCGGATCGCTCCCGGTGTCACATCGATGCGACCTCCGATACCGTTGTGATGGAACAGGGCTGCGCGAAGCCGATCATCGGCGATCTGCACCGCGTAGTGAGCCCCCACGAGCAACAACCCGACGCCCGCTACAACGCCGAGGATGAATCCCACGGTGGATCCGAGGTGTGACCCTACAGACGATAGGGAGAGCACGCCCGTGACAGAAAGGATCAGGCCGACACCCAGTACCCACGTGAGTAGAAGTGCGGCTGTCTGACCTAGGAATCTGAGTCTTCCCATTCCTCCTCGCTTTCGACCTCTTGCTCTTCGAGCAGCACCAACCGCTGAACGTCCACGTTGACCGCGCTCACCCGAAGGCCCGTCATCCGCTCGATCTCAGCCTTGATTCGTGTCTGAACCTGTTTGGCGACCTTATGGATCGGGTTTCCGTACAAAACCGTAATCCGAACCGTCACGGTCACAACGTCTCCCTCCACGTCCGTGTCGACATAGCGCTTCATGCCTTCGCCGCGTCGAAACGCGTTGTCTCCGTGGCCCAGGTTGGCAAGGCCTTCGATCGAGGAGACCGCGATCCCCGCAATGGCCGTGACGACGTCTCTGGAGATTCCGACGCTTCCCTTCTCTTCGCCTGACACGATGCCCTCCTCCCTACGCTTCCGTACTGTGTGTATGGGGCGGAACGACCTTTTTCACGAAGACATCCACATTGGCCACCTTCACCCCAGCCAGCTGTTCGATGTCGCGCTGAACATTCTGCTGGATGCCTTGAGCCACCTCATGCACTGGGTACCCGTATTCGACCGAGATCCGCAGCTCCACGCGGACTGCATCGTCAGACAGCTCGGTCTTGATGTTGGGAGCGATGTCCTCTCCGCCGAAGATGCTCATCAGGCCTCCTCCGCCACTGCTTGAGGCCCGCGCAATCCCGTCGACCTTCTCGGCAGCTATGCGAGCGATCGACGAGATGACGTCTTCGGCAATCGAAATCCGCCCGTCCTCATCGATGAGTTCGACCCTCTTCTCGGCCATTCCTCCTCCTTAGAGACGTTCCACGTACGTTCCCGTCCGTGTGTCAATCTTCAGTGTGTCGCCCACCTTCACAAACAGAGGGACCTGAACCACCGCACCTGTTTCCACGGTGGCAGGCTTCTCCACATTCGAGACCGTATCACCTTTGACTCCAGGCTCCGTCTGTGTCACCTTCAGTTCCACGAAGTTCGGGACGTCCACCTTGACGAGTTCCCCCTGGTAGTAGAGCCCGATCACATTGTTCCCTTCAACCAGAAACTGCCCCTGCCGTCCAAGAACATCCTGTCCCAGAGGGAACTGGTCGAACCGCTCGTTGTCCATGAACACGAGGTTCTCTCCGTCATGGTACAGGTACTGCAGTTCTCGGGACTCAAGGAACGCGGACTCCGTATTCTCGGATCCCTTGAACGTGACGGAGAGCACCTTCCCGGTCTTGAGGTTCTTCAGTTTGGTCTTGGCGACCGCGCCCGCACGTCCTCTCTTGGAGTGTTCATACTCAACGATCTCGTACAGCTCGCCCTCATAGACCAACGACATCCCACGTCGCAGCTCACTGACCGAAAGCCCCATCTGTCCATCTCCTTTTCTCGATACGCACGACCTCAACGCGCGTCCCGTTTCGCGGTCCCGGCGAAGGGTCTGAGCTGTCGTCTCTTCCTTCAGTGTTCATCGCGCTGCACGGCTCATCCCTGCCGACCAGTATGTCTACGGCCAACGAACGATGCGAAGCCCCACCTGGGTGATTCCCTTGTCCACGATACCCATCGCTTCTGCAGCCCCTCGCGACAAGTCGATGATCCGACCCTCGACGAAGGGCCCTCGATCGTTGATGCGGACCACGACACTGCGGCCGGTCTCAATCTCCACCACCCGGACCACCGTCCCGAAAGGCAGGGTTTTGTGCGCGGCACTGATTCCGTGCATGTCATAGATCTCGCCGTTGGCCGTGTGGTTGCCGTGGAACCCCGGACCGTACCAGGAGGCGATTCCCACCTCGTAGTACGGCCCAAAGAACGCCAGACCCAAGGCCACTCCCACCAGAACGGTCGACGCCGCAAGGTAGATCAGTACTTGGTTCATGCTCGCAGTATAGAATCCGGCTTCGCAAGTTACAACCGCGGCCGACGTCTCGTCCGCCGACACCTCGACCAGACACGGTCGACGATCACGTGCTCGATGTTGGGGAGGAAGATGCCGCAGGCGAGCGCCGCGAGATCCTCGGGAGAAGCACGGAAGACAGGCCTGGAGCCTCCAGTGGCTGCACGAAACAAGACCAGCAGGAGCATCGTCCAGGCCGCGACGTATGCCATGCGGGTCAGCGGTCCGAGCACCAGATGATGCGAGAGCCGTCGGTGTCGAAACGCCAACGCATACGGTCTCCACATCCAGGCCAAGCAGCCCCAGCGCTGGGCAGCTGAACTCTCCGTTAGATCCAGGTCCGGACTCAGCATGAGCATAGAGAAAACGTACCCTGACAGAAAGAGGCTCGCATGACGGGTCGGCAAGTAGCCTTTCACGATCAGGATCCCGGCCATCGCCCCCCAGTAGGCCAGAAGAAACGTCTCAATCTTCAGGTGTGTCTTCCCGGAGGCCATGGTCCTGTGCACGACAGTACAGAGGTTCAGTGCGCTCGTCAACCTCCTTGACGGCCCAAGGGTCAAGCGATACAATCGTTTAGCAAACCGTAAGTCTTACTGCTAACGTACAAGCAAAGAGGAGGTCCGGAGATGATGGACAGGAAGATCAAGCCGCTGGGAAAGCGAATCCTCGCTGAGAAGATCGAGCCCGAGAAGCGAACGACAGCTGGAGGGATCGTTCTTCCCGACAACGTCCAAAGCGAGAAGGTCGTGCAGGCCAAGGTGCTCGCCGTCGGAACCGACGAGAAGTTCGAGGTGAGAGTCGGCGACCAGATCATCGTGGGAACGTTCGCGGGCACAGAGATCCAACAGGGCGAGATGAAGATGATCCTGGTCAAGGAGTCTGACGTCCTGGCAATCGTCGAGAAGTAAGGGGGACAAGAGCATGGCAAAAGAAGTCATTTTTGGAGAAGAAGCCCGTCGTAAGATGAAGGGCGGCATCGACAAACTTGCGGATGCTGTCCGCATCACACTCGGTCCGCGGGGACGCAATGTCATCATCGATAAGAAGTTCGGCAGTCCTGACATCACCAACGATGGCGTAACCATCGCCCAAGAGCAGGAGTACAAGGACGAATTCGAGAACATGGGCGCCCAGTTGGTCAAGGAGGTCGCGTCCAAGACCAACGACATCGCCGGAGATGGCACGACCACGGCCACCATCCTCGCGCACTCGATGATCGAGGAGGGTTTCCGGAACCTGGCCGCTGGCGCCAATCCGATGGAGCTCAAGCGCGGTCTTGAGAAGGGATCCGTCGCGGTGGTAGGAGAACTCAAGAAGATGAGCCGCGCACTCAAGTCTAAGGCCGAGACCGCACAGGTCGCGACGATCTCCGCCAACGACGAGTCGATTGGTGCGATCATCGCTGACGCGATGGAGGCAGTGGGCGAAGACGGTGTCATCACCGTGGAAGACTCCGACACCATCGAGACCTACTACGAAGTCGTCGAGGGAATGCAATTCGACCGCGAGTACATCTCGCCGTACTTCGTAACGGATCCCAAGAAGATGGAGGTGCTGCTTGAGAAGCCTCTGGTTCTGATCACCGACCAGGAACTGAAGGCAGCCCAGGATCTGGTCCCTCTTCTGGAGAAGGTCGTCCAGACAGGGAAGCCGATCCTGATCATCGCCAAGGATGTCACGGGGGAAGCTCTCACGACACTGGTGCTCAACAAGCTGAAGGGAACGCTGACCAGCTGCGCCGTGAAAGCCCCAGGGTTCGGCGACCGCCGCAAGGCCATGCTTGAGGACATTGCTGTTCTCACCGGTGCCACCGTGATCGCAGAAGACGCCGGAATGCAGATCAAGGACACCACCCTCGATATGCTGGGCAACGCCGAGACCGCGAAGGTCGACAGCAGCAATACGACCCTCATCGGTGGCAAGGGTAAGCCGGAGGCCATCCAGGGTCGTGTCGAGCAGATCGAGGCCCAGATCGAGACCACGGACTCGGACTACGATCGCGAGAAGCTCGAGGAGCGCAAGGCGAAGCTTGCTGGGGGCGTGGCCGTAATCAAGGTTGGCGCGCCGACCGAGACCGAACTGTCGGAAAAGAAGCATCGCATGGAGGATGCGCTGGAAGCCACCAAGGCCGCCGTGGACGAGGGCATTCTGCCCGGCGGTGGCGTGGCGCTACTCAACGCCGACAAGGCGCTCGGGAGTCTAAAGCTCGAGCGCGATGAGGCCGTCGGTCTTCGAATCCTGTCTCGAGCGCTGGAGGCGCCGCTGCGGCAGTTGTCGCTGAACGCGGGCTTCGAGGGAGCCATCGTGGTCGAGAAGATCCGCGAGCAGAAGCCGGGCGTAGGGTTCGATGTGGTCAGCGGAACGTACCGAGACATGTTCGAAGCGGGCATTATCGACCCGACAAAGGTCACTCGGTCCGCCCTTCAGAACGCAGTCTCGATCGCAGGCATGCTCCTCACGACCGACGCATTGGTCGCCGAGATCAAAGAGGACGAGCCGGCTTCGGCTGCGCCGCCGATGCCTGGTGGAATGCCCTACTAGGCCGTCACGGGTTTTCTTCCCCCCTCCTGCCCGACTATGATCGAGCAGGAGGGGTTTTCCTTGATGATACACCGCCGACTGGGACTCGCACTGGGTGGAGGGGGCGCGAGGGGCCTTGCCCATCTGGGCGTGATGATCGCGCTTGAAGAGGCGGGGCTCGTCGTATCCTCTGTTGCCGGCACGAGCATGGGCGCAGCCATGGGTGCTGCGCGGGCGGTGGGCGTCGATCTGAGACTCGTGGCCGAGGTACTGGCCACACTCAATGTGAACGATCTGCTCCGCGTATCGGACAGCACGGGGCGGGAGCTGCAGAAGATGGTTCGCCGCAGCATGGTGGAGTATGTTCGCGGGTCCGCCTGGCACGATGAGGAGGCCCCACCACACGATCTGGTGCGCCTACGCGAGCTGTTCCGACTGCTCACCGCCGGCAAGTCCTTCGACGAAACCGCGATCCCATTTGCCGCCGTGGCCACGGACCTGCAGACAGGAGAGGTAGTCGTACTCCGAGAAGGGCGGCTCTGCGACGCGGTCGTGGCAAGTACCGCCGTCCCCGGTGTCTTCTCTCCCGTGGTTCACCAAGGACGCACCCTCGTCGATGGGGGCATTGCCTGCAAACTGCCCGCGGAGGTCGTGGTCGACATGGGCGCCCAGGTGATCGTGGCAGTGGATACGGGTGCCCCACTCGATCGCGAGATTCCTACATGTTGGGGTGCGGTTCTTCAAGCGCAGCGGATTACGTCGCAACATCTCACATCGCTGCAGCTTCGGAGAGCCGCCGCGCGTGTCGAGGACGCGTTGGTGCTTATCCAACCGGACGTTACGGGGATTCGCATGTTCGGCTTTGAGCACAGCGAGCGGGCGATCCAGGCGGGAAGAGACGCTGTTCTGTCCCGCCTGGAGTTCATCCGGGACCTTGTCTCGGCTCCTCAGAGGAAGAGACGGTCTAGGGGTTCACAAGCGCGAACACGGGACTGAGCGCTTCAGCCATGTACCCATCAGCGTCCATGGCTCGGATCCGAAGACGGTACGCTTCCCCTGGTGCATGGGCCGTCGTGTCCCAGGAGAATGACCCGGTGTTCACGAGGTTTACCACCAGATCCTCCCAGGTGTTACCGGTGTCAGCCGAGACCGACACCGTGATGGAGAGTGCCGCATCTGCGCCGTCCGGATCCGTTGCCACCCATGACAAGAGCACCACGCCCGAGAGCTGGAGACCTTCCTCGGAGGGGCGACGCAGCTCAACGGACGGAGCGTATCCGGCCATGATCTCCGCAGAGTTCGTCTGTTTGGGCGTTCCGTTGATCGGGTCTCCCTCAGCATCAAGCCCGCTTCGGATCTCCCCATTGTTGCTGACCCAGCCGCCGGTAGGCGTCCGCTCCATTGTCGCGTAGGGGACGTCTCCGCCACCCGCCGTACCGGCCGGCCAACCACTCTCGATGGGGTCGACTGAGTCCACGACGTCTCCGGATGGGCTCACCAGTTCGACCCGAATCCCGCCGTTGGGCAGCACGCCCCGGTAGATGACATCGGCTTCGAGGTCGGATACGGTGTTGTCGTGTGTGCGTTCGAGCAGCAGGAACGCTCCCGGCTCCAGTAACGGCGTACGAGCCTCCACGGTGCTGAGCGCAGCCTCACCGAGGGGGATACGGACGGTGCCAAATCGAACCTCCCAGCCGATCAACGCAACGGCCTCGTCTCCACGATTCTGCAGCTCGATCCACTCGTGGTGAGCGCTCGCTCCCGTCCCTGCCCAGGCAAACTCGGAGAGGATCAGCCCTCCGGCTTGACATGCAGCCCCGATCAACAGCAGCCCACAACACAGCAGAGAGATCCAAGCCATGCGATCTGGCGTGTTCATGGTGTGTGCCTCCTTTCTTCCCTGGTAGTATCCTACGAGTGAGTACATTATATGCACGTCGGGTCGACGTGTCAACCCTTGCAGCGGTTGCCTTCTTCTCATTGCGGCCTACAATCAGGGAAGTACGCACGAGAGGAGCGCGCCATGATCCACACGTTTCGAACCGGAGGAGACCGGAACCTTGCCTACATGGTCACCGATCCTCGCACGAAACAGGCAGCTGTGATCGACCCTTCGTACGACCCGCTAGCCCTTGTTGAGCATGCGAAGCTGGAGGGGCTTGCGATCCGGTACGCATTCAACACACACGACCATCCGGACCACACCAACGGAAACGCAGCGTTCGAGCGGGCCACCGGAGTTCGTCCTCTCAAACTGGGGGCAATAGATCCCGCCACGGGGACGTGTATTGAAGATGCCGCCGTGCTGCCGTTGGGCGATCTGAGCATCCGCATTCTTCATACCCCCGGGCACACGACGGACTCGATCTGTCTGCTTATCGACGGGGCTCTCTTCACCGGGGATACGCTCTTCGTCGGAAAGGTCGGAGGGACCGACCTTGGGGCCGGAGCGAGAGAGCAGTACGAGTCACTTCACCGCAAGCTGCTGACCCTGCCGCCCGAGACGCACGTCTACCCCGGTCATGACGTCGGAGAAACGCCGTCCAGCTCGGTGGGGGTAGAGAAGGCCACCAATCCGTTTCTCTTGCAGCCTGACTTCCCTTCTTTCGTTCACCTCAAGTCTACGTGGGCAACGTACAAAGAGGAGCACGGCATCGCGTGACTGCTTGGTACGAAGAGGCATTCGGTCCCGACTATCTTGTGCGGTATTCCCATCGAGACGACGAGGAAGCCCGCCGGAACATCGAGGGGGTCGTCCGACTGCTGGACCCCCCCCGGGACAAGCCGGTGCTCGATCTGTGCTGCGGCGCGGGACGTCATCTTCTGTCGCTTCACAACGCGGGGTTTCGCGACCTCACCGGATTGGACCTGTCGCAAGCGCTCCTGGATCAAGCTCGCGCTCGACTGCAGACGCAGAGCATCGACGGCGTGCGCCTGGTGCGGGCCGACATGCGCCGGATCCCTTCGAATCTGAGCTTCTACACGGTGGTGTCCCTGTTCACCTCGTTCGGGTACTTCGTCGACGACGGCGAGGACCAGCGTGTGCTCGACGGCGTCTACCGGGCCCTGCACCCCGGCGGTGCGTTCCTGTTGGACACGTTGAACCCGGACAAGGTGATCGCAACGCTTGTGCCAAGTCAGCGACAGGATCGCAATGGTCGAGAGTTCGACATTCGGCGACGGATCACCCCGGACGGTCGACGGGTCGAGAAGATCACACGGGTGTTCGAACCGGGCGCCCCGGTCCGGACGGTCCGGGAGTCAGTCCGCATGTACACCCGTGCGGAGATGGAACAGATGCTCTGGAAGGCAGGGTTCGTGAACGCCCGATTCCTCGGGGAACTCGACGACACGCCGTTTTCCGAGCAGAGCGCGCGGATGGTGATCACAGTGCGTAAGGAGCAGGATGAGAACGCTTGATCCATGCACCCTGTACTCGGAGGCCCCCTTCTTCTTGGATTTCATCGCCGGCCGCCGGCAGGTGGTGGAATGCTTCCCCTGTCTGTTCGCTGATGCACACTCAGTTGCCGCGCGCCGATGGGAACGTGAGCCGCTCTCAGTCCGCAAGGCAGTCGTAGAGGCGCTTCGTGGGTACAATCATGCGTTGGGCGCCTCACAGCGCGCGATGAGGGGTATCGACGCCCTCGATCAGCCGCGTACGTTGTGCGTGATTGGCGGACAGCAGGCAGGGTTTCTTGGCGGCCCCCTGTTCGTCCTCTTCAAAATCGCCTCCGTCTTGCGTGCGGCCTCACAGCTCTCCGACTCTCTGGCCGTGCCCGTCGTTCCTATCTTCTGGCTTGCGACCGAAGACCACGATTTGGACGAGATCTCGTGGCTTCGTTGGTTCGACGACTCCGGCACGCTGCGAACGATCCGCTTCGACTGGGAAGCGCGAGGACGCCCGATCGAGGCGATGCCGAGGACTGAGGAGGTACAGGCTGCCTACGCGGAGTCGACCGAACGCATCCCTTTTCGCCATCCGGAGGATGCTGAGATCTTCGCTCCCCGAGCAGGCGATGGATACGGAGTATGGCATGCGCGCATCTGGAGCCGTCTGTTCTCCCGACACGGGTTGGTTCTCGTCGAACCTCGCCTGTTGCGGAGCCATGCCGAAGAGTTTTTCGAGCGGGCGAGGAGGAGCCGATCCGAACTGCAGCAGCTGCTTCACCGGCAGGCCCAACATCTGGAGGCCCACGGGTACAAAGCCCCCCTCGATCCTGCCCGTGTCGGAACGCTGTTCACGCTCACGTCGGACGGAACCCGCACGCGGCTTGACGCAACCATCGACGAATCCCAAACGATCGAGCCCACGGCGCTCTCCCCGGATGTAGTCCTCCGTCCACTGCTGGCGGACGATTTGCTCCCGACCGTGGCAAGCGTCCTGGGACCCTCCGAGATCGCGTACCATGCAATGTTGCGCCCGATCTATGAGCGCTGGGGTATCCCCCAACCCTGCCCGGTTCTTCGGAAAGGCGGAACGGTCCTCTCGTACGAGGAGGACCGACTCCTCCGGCACGCAGGGCTCTCGGTGGAGACAGTGATCGATCCGCAGTTCCAGCCGAACGCGTGGGCGCTCAACTCTGCGTCTCCGGCCCTTTCGCATGCGTTTGACCGGGCCAAGCAGCAACTGCATACGGCACTCCAACCGCTGTGCGAACAGCTTGTCTCGCTGGATCCAGGTCTCGAACTGCGGTGGAGACAGGCGCTCGACCAGTCGCTCCATCCCCTCGATCGTCTTCTCGAGCGGG
Organism: uncultured Thermotogae bacterium; assembly: GCA_964593295.1. GTDB lineage: Bacteria > Bipolaricaulota > Bipolaricaulia > UBA7950 > UBA9294 > SPBW01. The sequence continues at coordinate 17,333 of CAZQHD010000032.1, forward strand.
CAGTTCGCGTGGAGCTCTCGCGTGCTGGGGTCTCGGTGAAGGCCCTGCATCGAATTCAGGAGGCGCTCCGCCCGACGGGAGACCTGCAAGAGCGCATCGTCTCCGCGTTCTCTGTGATCGCGAGCCATGGAGTAGAATGGCTGGATCGGTTGATCGCGCAAGGCGACCCCGGCCGATTTACCCACGAGCTTCTCGTGCTGGGGGAGGATCATGAGTAGAGCCGATGTCGTAGCGTTTGGAGCGCATCCGGATGATGCGGAGATCGGGTGCGGTGGAACCCTGATCAAGCTTTCGGAGGGCGGGGCCACCGTAGTGCTGATCGACCTGACACGGGGGGAGCGGTCAACCCGCGGTGACCCAATGACACGGGCACGAGAGGCGCAGAGAAGCGCAGAGATTCTCAGACTGCACGACCGTGAGACGATGGATCTCGAAGACGGCAGCATCACCTCGTCGTCGAAGGCACGTCGATGCGTCGCGGAGGCCATCCGCCGGTGGCGGCCTCGTCTGGTGCTGCTTCCATACTGGGAGGATCGACACCCGGATCACATAGCGGCCTCTCGACTCGTCTACGATGCTTCGTTTCTCGCTGGGCTGACGAAGCTCGAGACAGACCATCCTCCCTACCGGCCGGAGAGGCTGGTCTACTACATGGGATGGCACGCGTTCTCTCCGACGTTCATTGTGGACGTGACGGCGCAGGCAGAACGCAAGATGGAGGCGATCTACGCATTCGAGTCGCAGTTCTGCCCAAATGCCCCCTTCGGTCCTTCCACCCGCCTGACCTCGCCGAAGACTGACGCTTTGTTTCGATCGCGCATGGCACACCTCGGCTCGCTGATCGGAAGCACGTATGGAGAGGGATTCCTCGTTCCCGGACCGCTCGACGTCGAAAGCCCGCTCGACGTGAAGTTCAGTACGTTCTAGAAGTAGAGGAGGACTCCATGAGACTCGGGATTTGCTGTTATCCATCCCACGGCGGGAGCGGCGTGGTCGCCACTGAGCTAGGCAAGCACCTGGCGGCGGAAGGCCATGAGGTGGCGTTCATCAGCTACGCGACTCCGCTTCGTTTGAGCGACCTTCCGCCTCGGGTCAGCTACCACGAAGTGGAGATCGAGCAGTATCCACTGCTCAAACACTTCCCGTACACACTGGCCCTGGCGTCTAAGCTCGCTGAGGTTGCAGAGATGAAGCGGCTGGAGATCCTACACGCACACTACGCAATCCCGTTTGGCGCAGCGGCCCTTCTTGCCCAACAGATCGTACGTCCACACAACCTCAAGGTCGTGCTCACCCTGCACGGAACCGACATCACTCTGGTCGGCAACAATGCCTCGTTCCGCCCTGTGACGAAGATGACGATCGAGAACGCAGACTGCGTCTCCGTGGTCTCTCAGTTCCTCCAGGAGGAGACGATCCGTCAGTTCGAGGTCCAAAGAGACCTTCGGGTGATCTACAACTTCATCGATCCGGACAGACACGATCTCGATCCGTGTGCATGCGTTCCCGCTTGTGCCGACCGTTCTCAGAAGACGATCATGCACATCTCCAACTTCCGTCCGGTGAAACGGATCCGAGATGTGGTCGAGGTCTTCTCCCGGGTGGCCACCGAGATCGACAGCCGTCTCATCCTCGTGGGCGACGGACCGGATCTCTCAGTGGCGCAGGAGATGACGCGGGCCTTGCGATTGGAGGACCGCGTGCAGTTCGTAGGCGTGGTTGACCACGTAGCCCCGCTGCTGGCACGGGCCGACCTCCTGCTGCTCCCCAGCGCCACAGAGAGCTTCGGTCTGGTCGCGTTAGAGGCCATGGCCAGCGGTGTCCCCGTTATTGCCTCTGACGTGGGGGGGCTGCCCGAGGTCATCGATCATGGGAAAACAGGGTTCTTGGCGCCGGTGGGTGCCGTGGAGGCCATGGCCTCGTTCGCCGTAGAGATTCTTCTCGACTCGGCTCTCCACTGCACCATGGGAATCGAAGCGCAACGATCCGCACAAGAGCGGTTTGACTACCGTCGAATCGTCCCGCAGTATGTGAAGATGTATGAGGACGTAC
>CAZQHD010000033.1:0-9140 GCA_964593295.1 uncultured Thermotogae bacterium
GTCAACCTCTCCACCCTTCACGTCTTCGACCCCCACTCCGAGGAGACCCTCGTGTAGGCGGATGGCTCTGGATGGATCACCGCCTCACCAGCTCGGCGGCGCTCAGCGGCTCCCCCGCGACGGTGAGGGCGCCGTAAGAACCCGTGTCTGCCACGGTGCCAGGAAGATCCGCAGTATACCGGCACCAGCAGCTTCTGGATGTCCTGTGAGGGCGTCCACCAGCTCCCCGAGCGGCAGGGACAACTCGCGCACGGTGACCTCCACCGACTGATCGCTGAGGTTGCTCACAACCACCAGTACACCCTGTTCTCCTGTCCTCGCATAGGCAACGCAGTGATCCACATCAAGCGACGGAATCCGCCAGGAGGACGGCTCCGGATCGATGACCACCGAGTGCCATGCACGGCGCAGACTGAGCGTCTTGCGGATTGTCTCCCGCAGCGCCGCACCGCCCCCCCAGGCGTAGGCAGCCTCGCTGTAGAGTGCCAGCTGCTCGTCGGACAGAGCCGCGCTTTCGTCTTTCGAGAAATCCAGCCCGGTGTTCACCGGCATCCTCTCTCCCATCTCAAAACCGGAGTGAACGAACGGAACGGCCGGGAGAAATGCCGCCAGTGTCCATAGACACCGTGCGCGATCGAGTCCGCCGGGACGCGCCGCACACCGCGGCGTGTTGTGCGTCTCCGGGGTAGCAAAGACAGGGAGCGGATCGCCGCCCCCTGCCATCCGTCGGAGCGCCGTCCGCAGCTCTGCCGGCCGATGCAGCGACCACCACAGGTTCCCGACGATCGCGTTATAGCCTTCTCTTTGCGTGGATGCCCGAGGGGTGAACTCCTCCTCCCAGAGGGCAAAGGTAGGGTCTGCGGCCCGCGCTCCCTCGATGATACGACGCTTCAGTGCCCCGGGGAGCGCGTGCCCCATGTCGATCATCGCTCCGTCGATGCCGTACCGGTCTTGATAGTGCGGGAGAATTCCGGCGATGCGGTCCCACAGATCGGCCACCGCATGCTCCGGACGAGCCAGACGTTCGTCGTACATGCGGATCGTGTTGTAGGCGATGTAGTTGAACTCGAGATGGTCGAACAGGCGAAGGTAGGTAACATCTCGCCACGGGGGTTGCACGTCATCCGGCGGCCAGTCGGCGAACGCCCCGGGAATACTGACGAGCGTTCCGCCCGCCTTCGTCGCCACCCATGCTCCGTTCTCGCGACGAAGAGCGCCGGGATCCGGAGGGCGAACGAACCGCTGGCGGTAGCCCTCGTCGGGCGTGGGCAGATCCGCGAACTCGCCTCGAGAAACCTGTGCCTTGATCTGACTCAGGGCCTGGGAGGAGAACCGCGGCGGATGGAAGTCATCAGCGAGACTGGAGACATTAGGGAGAGGATCCGCTTGGATCCAGTAGAACCACTCGGGGTGCCGCGCCACCCACTCACTGTCCCTGGCCGCCGTGCGAAACACGAACTCCAGGACCACCCGGAAGCCCAGACGATGGGCCGCCTCCACGAACGCCTGGAACTCCCCCTCCGGGCCCACCCCCAGCAGCGGTTCCGCAAGCGTCTCGTCCAGCTGATAGGGATTGGCGATGGCATACGGGGACCCCAAGGATCCTTTCCTCCCATACCGTCCAATGCGGGTGATCGGAAGCAGATGCACCACATTGCACCCCAGAGACCGCAGATACGGAAGCAGGGTGATTGCTTTGACGAACGTCCCCGTCTCCCGCACGCCGTACCGGTTGAGCACGTGAATGCTGCCGTCGCTGTCGTGATCGAACGCACACGACGCACGCACGAATAGGTTGTAGACGACCGCATGGCGCGACCACGTGCCTCCCTCTCCGCGGAGACAGGGCACCGGTTCCGTGTCGAGGATCTCGTCAATCCGCCGACGCCAGAACTCTGTCGCATTGACTTCTTCCGTGCACGCATCCTCCCTCAGAGGATCGATCCACGCGGATGGGACAGCGTACGGAGCCTCCTTCAGTAGTCCCCGCGCCTCCACGACGCGGATCCGATTCCGCAGCCGCGGTAAGGCGATCTCCTCGCCCGGTCTGTCCGCGGCGACACGCGTTTCGGTCTCCCGCATGCGCCGTCGAAGCCGTGGACGTGCTGATTGCGACGAAACGCGCACGAAATCGCGGGTCGCTTCGACCAACCCCACGCTCTCTCCATGCTGCAACCGCAGAAGGTGCAGATGCCGGGTCACCCAGACATATAGGTCCGTTTCGGTGCGTCCGGGAAAGCACTCCAGCAACCTCTCCTGACGGAAGATCTCGATCAGCGGCCGGTACAGTCCATCGTACCAGGACACAACGGCTTCCTCATACGGGACCTCTCTGCCTGTCTCCAGTCCGAGAAAGTACCTCCGCTTGGCGATGTGCTCCAGAAGGACGTCGTAACGACCCGGCAAGGTGATTTCGATCGGCTGCCCGGGACGCAGTTCGTCCAGCCGTGTGCGCTCGAGAAAATCACTGTACTCCTTCTTGACGATGAGATCCGACAAACTCGTGGTCTTGTCGATCGGAACATTGGGCCGGAATCGGGTCACCTCCGCCTCGATCCTCTTCATGCCCAGTTGCCGAGCCACCGAAACACGGTGGTTCCCGTCCACCACGAAGTACGCCTCCCCAATCTGATACACCCGGATCGGCGGGAACCCGACATCGCTGTCAAAGACCCTCCGGACACGCGACCAGCGGTCTTCGCTCTCCGACGATCGGGGCAGGAACTCACGGTCGAAGTCGTGATACCGGTTCACGCTTCCGATGATCCGATCCAGCTCAATCTCCTTCAGGCCTTCATACGACACGGACTTGACAACCACTTGACTGCGAACGAGATCAAACGGCAACAACAGTGACGGCTTCCCGGTCACAAATGCGAGAATCCTTTTCCAATCAGCCTTTCTTCGAGCACGGTGGAACCCGCTTTCAGCCATGGATCTCCAACACCTCGTGTCCGAACACGGAGCGGACCTCGGTCCCGTCCACGACCGTCGGCTCCAGGTCCACCCCGTACGTCGGATGAACATGTCCGTGTAGATGAGCCAACGGCCGGTAGCGTTCGTAGAACCTGCGAAATGCGTGGAACCCTTGATGGCATCGATCGTTGCCCGCATGGATCCCGTGGGCAGGGGCATGCGTCACCAGCAGATCCGCGCCCCGCCCGTACCGGAGACGGTTGTAGAGCAAGCGAGGTTCGAGCCGTGCCACACGCCGGCGCATGGCCGCCTCCGTGTACTGATGCCTGTGCCCCCCGTACGCCATGGATCCACCGAACCCGACCACCGTGATCAACGGGCCGCGAGGAAGTCGGATCGTCCACAGGCGTCCGTCGATGCATATTGCCCCTTCAGGGATGGCCACTGTTCGTCCATCCGACATGTGCGTGGGACGATCATGGTTGCCCGGAACGTACAGGACGGGCGCCGAAAGTAATGTCACCACGTATTCCAGGTAGGGGAATGGAAGGTCTCCACACGAGAGCACGAGGTCCACGTCTCCGAACACCGAAGCAATTCGCTCCGAGTAGACAATCTCGCTGATGCGGTCGCTGAGGGCAAGCACACGTACGCACTCGTTGCGTCTGAGCATGGACTCCCTCCCATGATGCTCGCGCGTCCCCCGGTTGACGCACCGGGGCGGACTGCCTATACTGGCATTAGTTTCTTCTCCGAAGGAAGTAAGTGTATGCACATGCACAAGGGGGATCAAGAGCTCATCCGGAGCCAGAACCGTGCCCTTGTGATCAACCTCCTCCGCCTGGCCGGACCGCTGTCCCGGACAAAGATCTCCGAGAGAACAGGCCTTGCGCCCTCGGCGCTCACACGACTCACTCGCGATCTACTTGAGCAAGGCGTGGTGCTGGAGTCGGGGAAGTGCACGTCTACCGGGGGACGCCCCGCCGTTCTGGTCGCGCTGAATCCAGACTACGCCCGGTGCCTCGGGATCAAGGTGGAGCGGACTCGCGTCCAGGGCGCCGCCATCGACTTGGGTGGCGCCGTCCGTGATCGAAGCCAAGTGCCCCTCCCCGAGCATCCGGTTTCACGCGACGTCATCGCCGCGGTGACGCAGCTCGTCGACCAACTGTCGTTTCCTCGCGTCCTGGGCATCGGCATCAGCATCTCCGGGTTCGTAGATCCCTCCACCGGCGTGGACCTCTACACCCCGATCCTCGGCTGGCGGCACGTCCCGCTGCGCGATCCGATCTCCGCGCGAGTCGGTCTGCCTGTCTGGGTGGAGAACGACGTAAACGCACTTGCACTCGCCGAGCGCTGGTATGGTGCCGGACGTCGCTTCCGGGATTTCGTCTGCATCACGGTGGGCGAGGGGATCGGCGCCGGCGTCGTGATCGCTGGAGAGATCTACCGTGGCGCGCACGGCGGAGCAGGTGAACTGGGGCACACCACGATCAACCCCGATGGACCCGTGTGCCGCTGTAACGAACGCGGTTGTCTGGAGGTCTATGCTTCAGATCAGTTTCTCTACGAGGAAGCCTCTCGCCTCGGGTACGATACGCTTGAGCAGATGATCCTTGCCGCACGCAACGGAGGAGACGAAGCGCGACGATCCTTCCTCAGTATGGGGCGCTCCCTGGGACTGGGCGCGAAGAACTTGGTCAACTTGCTCAACCCGGAGGCAATCATCCTCGGGGGAGAGCGAATGGATGCGGTGGATCTCTTCCTCCCTGCCATCGAAGAGCAGGTGCGTCGACACTCGTTTCCGTCGGAGGCCGAGCGGCTTCAGATTGTGCCAGCAGAGCTGGGCGAGGACGGCTTCCTGATTGGAGCGGCCACGTTGGTAACCGCCGACTTCTTCCATGTCCCCGCCAAGGAGCTGATCTCATGACCCTTCGACTCGTTCTCTCGTCCGATGGCCACCCACAGATCTGGTCGGAAGGATCCCTGCTCATCTCTTCGTTGTCGATTGCTTGGCAACCGTCTTCGGGTTCCACTCCGGTTTCTCGCTCACTTGAGGCTTCCCCCTGGACCCCGACACAGCGTGCGGACAACGGGCCTGATGCCATCTTGGAGCAGGTGTGGACCGTCGCAGGTGCACGACGGCTGGTAGCCACGGCTCGGTGTTCAGGCGATGTGGCCTCCTTCTCCGTTCGCCTGGAAGCTCCCATGGAAGGGCTGGCCACGGAAGACACCTTCGAGAAGGGATCGCTGGGATGGCCGTGCATGACGTTCCCCGAAGCCTTCCGTTTCTTGGCGATCACCCATGGTCTCGGCGCGTCTACAGACGGAGGCGCCGGAGGGTACTGGCCTGAGCCGGTGTTGGCCAACTCGCTCCGCGAACTCCCGCCCCGTGCGCTCACCCCGTTGGTGCTCTTCAACGATCACGAGGCGCTGACCATTCTGCCTGCCAGCCAGTTCCTGACCAGCACGCTCCTTGCGGACCGCTCCGGAGTTCGACGTTCGCTGCACGGATCAGTGGATGCACTTCCCGCGGGCACCTGTGTGGAGACACTCCTGGTGCGCGGGCTCGATGTTGCTGATTCCATCCTGCGAGCAGGCGACACGCTGTTGGCCTTGGGGGGCAAACCGCGTCCCTCCCCACAGGATCATGTGATGACCTCGACCTTGGGTTGGTGGAATGCGTACGGAGGCCACTACACTGAACCGATTGAGCCGCTGGACGGAGCGAAGCTGGAGAGCCTGTTAGAGTCACTGGGGCGCCAGGGGATCCCGATCGGATACCTCGGTTTGGACCTGTGGTATCCGTATGAGCAGATCGGGCAAGCCATTGAGTTCTCCCCGGATCTTGAGAAATATCCCCAAGGCCTCCGCCCGATCACCGAGCGATGGAACCTGCCGACGGTACTCCACCTGTCAGCGCTCAGCCGACGCAACCGCTACGATGCCGACGGCACGGACCCCGCCTTCTACTGCCGGGTCGCCCGCGAGCTTCAATCTCAGGGCGCCGTGGTCGCCTGGCATGATTGGCTGAGAACTCAACAGCACCTCACCCTGGAGCTTCGCCGTTCCCCATCGACCGCCGACCGGTGGTTCCGCGGCATGGCCGCATCCATGGCCGCCGAAGGGATCCAGGTTCTCACGTGCATGCAGACGATGGGGATGTTGTTGGCTTCCACCGCGCTTCCCAATGTGATCTCGGCACGCAGTTCCATCGACTACCTATTCGGCCAACCCGCGGCGCTGGACACGTTGGAGGCACTGGGCCAGGGAGGATTCCGCAACGAGACCACGCCGGCCCGCCGCATGCGACGCCAGAATCTCCTGGTGGGGTTTGTCGGCTACGCATTCGGCCTGCTACCGTTTCACGATCTCTTCCTGACCCGGAAGCACGTGGCGGTGGGCGGAGATGCCTCCGAGACCGAGGCCGTTCTGCGCGCGCTGTCGTGCGGACCCGTCGGAATCGGCGACGGGCCGGCGATGGCCGACAAAGAACTGCTCTCCGCGCTGGTCGATGCGCACGGACGGCTGCTACAGCCCGACCATCCTCCGTACCCCGATACGTCCACCTTGGGAGACCCAGTGGAGATCTACCGGACGGAACACACGGCAGGTGCTCTGCGATGGGAGTATCTCCTCGCGCTGAACACAACCAACGAAAGGCAACCCTTCCGACTCCCGATCCGTTCCGAGCAGATCATCCCCTGGGATGTACGTCGCCGCCGTGTCGCGCGGTGTTCGGCGGGGAGGCTGGACGGCGAACTAGAGCCGGGGGAGATTGCCTACTTCCTCTGCGCGCCACGCGCTGCCGGGATCGCCCCGCTCGGCCTCTGGAACAAGCTCGTCCCCGCTCCCGCCGGCGTCCTCTTGGACGCGACGGTGCTCGACAACGATCGTGGATGGACGCTTCAGCTGGCCGCTCCGGGAGCCTCCATCGCTATGTGGTCGGATGATGCCATCCGTGTAGAAGATGAGAGCGGTCGTGTTCTTGACGTCCGCAGGGAAGGCAATGTCCACCTGTGCCCGTTGGGCTCGGACGTCGCAACGCTAGGGATTTTTCGGAGGTGAGCTTCATGTATTGGATGCGGAGGGTACTGTACCTCGTGGGGGCATGCCTGATTGTCGTCTCTGCGGCTGCTTCGGCAAAGGCTCCACTTCAGCTGGCCATCGTGTGGCATCAACACCAGCCGATGTACTGGAACCGACTCACAGATGAGTACGAGCTGCCATGGGCACGGATCCACGGTGTCAAGGAGTATATCGACTCGGCGCGCATCTCCAAAGAGTTTCCCGAGGTACAGGTCACGTTCAACCTGCAACCAAGCCTCCTCTGGCAGCTGCAGGACATTGCGACCATCAAGCCGGAGAAGCAATCGCGGGGAGACCTCTACGAGCATATCGGCGCCATGGACAACCATCTTCACTGGACATGGGCGCTGGCCACCGATCCCGGCTCTTTGAGTGAGGATGACCGGACGGCTGCGCAAGAGCAGTTCTTCTGGATCAATGGGTACATGTTCGACGATGACACGGACGATCCGTACTACGATGCGTACTACACCGAACTCAGAGAGATTGCGCGCGCGGACGGACTGACCGATGCCCAGCTGCTGGATGCCGCCGGGCTTTTCCTGCTTTGGCAGATCTCTCCTGAACTCCACGAGGAGTACGGATTGCAGGAGTATCGTTCGCATCGCGGGTTCACGCGCGAGGACATCGTAACGCTCGTCAAAGCCCAGACGGCCATCCTGCAGGAAGTCGTCGCTGCCTACGGAGAGCTGATCCCGCTGGGCAACGAGTTGATCACCAGCCCGTACTACCATCCCATTCTTCCATTGCTGGTGGCCTACGGATGGGATGACGACGTCCGCGGACAGCTGTCCGCGGGACAACGCCAGCACGCCGATCTGTTCGGGGAACCCGCGGTTGGGGTATGGGCACCGGAACAGGCCGTGAGTGAACGCTCCGTGAGCCTTCTCGGCGAGGCCGGCTTCGTCTGGACATCCTCCGACCAGGGCTTGCTCGCCCAAGCCCTTGGACGTACGCCGAGTATGGACGAGCTCACCACAGCGTACACGTGGGACGACGTCGTCATCCTGTTCCGCCACACAGAGCTCTCGAATCGGATCAGCTTCGCCTATGGGAACCGACCCACGTCGGTGGCGGTGGACGACTTGATCGCTGAACTCTTCGCCATCTGGGATGCCATCGAAGAGCCTGCGGACAGGATTCTCACGCTCGCTCTGGACGGAGAGAACTGGATGTTCATGGCCGGATATCCCGACAATGGCCGTGCCTTTCTGCGACAGCTTTACGCAGCAATCGACGCTGCGGAGTGGATCGACCCCGTGACCCCATCGTCCGTACTCGCCGCGGAGTTCCCCACCCTACCGCTGCAGACAGTGCCCGTCGGTTCCTGGGCCGGGGATCTCTCCACGTGGAGCGGCGAGCCCGAGGAGGACGAGGGATGGGAACGTCTGGCGGCGGCGCGGCCGTTGGTGGCCGCCGCCGGAGATCCGCCCGAGGCCCTCGACGCCATCCACGCCGCCCAGGGCTCTGACTGGTTCTGGTGGTACGGGACCGATCACGACTCCGGCACCGACGACCTGTTCGATTGGCTGTTCAAGGCTCATCTGACCGGCGCGTACTCCGCCATCGGACTCAAGCCCCCGGCGGTGCTTGGTCTTCGCCTCGTTCCGCCCACCTTCGAGAATCTTGGCGAGGCGGACCCTCAGATCGACGGGCAGTACGATGCGTCGGAGGGATGGGACGATGCCGTCGTGCTCTCAGGAACCGGGGAGATCGTGGAGGCCCGTCTCGCCTACAAGGAGTCCACGTTGATGATCATCGTGGAGATGGGGACCGAACCTCAGTCGCTGATCGGGCAAGAGGATCTCTACTTGTGCCTCTACACGTCGGGACGGCCCGGGATCCCCGCCAACGTCACCACCCAGCACGCCTCCGCGTCGCTGGGGTTTGCGGTCGCCAGCGCAATGCAGGTCCGGTTCGATCGCATCCAGGCCGATGGATCGGGTGTGGTCTCCAAGTTCGCCGCCGACGGAGAAGGTGGATGGAGGTATGCATCCACCATCGGGACGGCGTCAACACGTGCTGTCCGTGTGGGAGACCGAGTCGAATTCTCTGTCCCCTTTTCGGAAACGGGGATTGAGCCCGGTGCGTCCACAACCATGATGCTGGTGCTCGAGCGCTCCGGCGACGTATTGTCC
>CAZQHD010000033.1:9150-18941 GCA_964593295.1 uncultured Thermotogae bacterium
CACCACAGACTCCGGTGCGTGTCGCCATTCCGACCCTCATCCAAGGGATCGAGCGCTTCGCTATGGATGACCCGCGCGGTGACGATCATGGGATCGGATCGTACACATACCCGCTCAGCGACCGAATCCCCGCCGGTTCGTACGATCTTCTGTCGTATCGCATCTTCGATGCCGAGGATCGATGGCAACTGGCGTTTGATATGGCCACGTTGACCAATGAGTGGGGTGGGCCTCACGGATTCAGCCATCCCATCCTCTACCTCTATTTCGACATCTCTGACGGTGGGTCGGCGCAGAGCTTCGAGGAGGGAGCGGCTGCACGCGTGGCGATGGATCCAGCGCACCCATGGAACCAGTTCATCCGCGTGACCGGATGGCCTGCCTACGGCCGGCACTTGTGGACAGCGGCCGGTGAGGGCCCGAGGCTGGTGGAGGTTGCCTCGGATCCGAAGCGAGGCAGGATCATCGTGACGATTCCCAAGTCCATACTGCCCGACATCGAAGGGTGGCATTACATCTTGGTCGGATCGCAAGACGGATACGGCGCGAACTACCTTCGTCCGATCGCCGAGGCAGCGACAGAGTGGATCGGCGGAGGCAGCCCCAGCCCGTTCTGGGCACCACAGGTCTACGACTATCTTGCCCCCGACGGAATGGGCCAAGAAGAGCTTCTCTCCTCGTACGAGGAGGAGGAGAAGCAGCTTGCGACTCTGCGTCCCGTACGCGTGGAGTTAGAGGATCATCCCTAGGGAGGTGATGTGCGCAGAAGAGACAACCGTTCCACGTACACCAAGAGCAGCACCAGAGAACGTTGGAGAACCGATCACTCAAGGAGGATCGAACCATGAAGAATGTGACATGCATTGTCCTCGGACTGTTGCTCGTCGTCGGACTCACGGCGACTGCAAGTGAGCCTGGGAAACTGTTGATCTGGGCCGACGACACGAGAGCCCCGATCATGTCGGCCGTGGCTGCGGAGTTCACGGATGTCTACGGAGTCGAGGTCATCGTTCAGGAAGTGGGGTTTGGAGACATCCGCGGTCAGCTGGCCACCGCCGGCCCCGCCGGGGAGGGCCCGGACATCCTGATCGGTGCCCACGACTGGCTCGGAGAACTCATCCTCAACGGCCTGATCGAGCCGATCATCCTTCCGGCGGCAACCATTGAGGCGTTCAACGCAGTAGCCATTGATGCCTTCGTGTGGGGCACCGAGCTGTACGGGGTCCCCTACGCAACCGAGAACGTCGCCCTCATCCGGAACACCGACCTGGTGCCCGAGGTTCCCGCGACGTTCCAGGATCTCCTGGACATCGCCAAAGACCTTACCGATCTTGAGGCGGGCAAGTACGGCTTCTTGATCCAGCAGCCGGATCCGTATCATACGTTTGCCTTGCACTCGGCGGGCGGTGGCTACATCTTCGGCAAGGACGCCGACGGCGTGCTAGACCCCTGTGATATCGGACTGGACAACGAGGGCTCGATTGCTGGAGCCCGCATTCTTGACCAGATGGTCAAGGACGGCATCCAAGTGGCCGGCGCCGGATACGGCGAGGTCACCGGGGCCTTCAACGCCGGCAACCTCGGGATGATGATCGGCGGTCCCTGGACCCTCTCGGACATCAAGGCCAACAACATCAACTACGGCGTCAGCGCCATTCCGCCAATCGACGGAAACGCCCCTGGGGTGTTTGTCGGTGTACAGGGATTCATGATCAGTTCGTTCAGCGAGAACAAGGTGCTCTCCAACTTATTCATCAAAGACTTCTTGGTCTCGACCGAGGTCATGCTCGACCTGTACGAGCAGGGAGACCGCCCCCCGGCGTACCTTCCGGCCCTGCAGTCGCTCGGAGACAACGAGGACATTCAGGGCTTCGCTGCGGCGGCCGCGACCGCGGTGCCGATGCCGAAGATTGCGGAGATGGGATCTGTCTGGTCGGCATGGTCCGACGCACTGGAACTCATCGTGAACCAGGCCCAGGATCCGGACACGGCAATGCGGGATGCCGCGGACCAGATCCGAGCCTTGTTGGGCTGCGACTAGCCACCGTACCTGCGGGGCTGCCCTGGGGCTGCCCTGGGGCAGCCCCGCGCGACTCTCTCATGGCTATGCGGTACTTGATCCGGCATGCGAGCAAGATCCTTCTTCTCGGGACGCTATGCGCCATCTCCGTATACGTCTCGGTGGTCCTGTTCGCCAAAGGCCTTTACATTCCGGCCGCGATCTCTCTCCTCGGCGCAGGGTTGATCAGCTACATTTTTCTCTCCGAAAGAAGGTACCCGCTTCGCTGGTTGGTCCCCGGCCTGCTCTTCCTCTCGGTCATGGTGATCTACCCGATCGGATACACCTTCGTCTCCTCGTTCACCAACGTGGGCACCGGACATATGCTTTCCAAGGAACAAGCCGTTCGGCAGCTCTTGGGCCGCACGTACGCCCCGGAGGGCGCTCCGACCTACGCCTATCTTCTGTTTGCCGATGAGGCAGGAGACCTTGCCCTGATCCTGGAGAACGAAGACCAGCGGATTCTCTTCCTCAAGGGGGAGTCAATCCCACTCAGCCTCCCCGACGACCGCCTGGTCGACGAGACAGGAGACGGGCTGCCCGATCGGTTCCTGGAGTACCACCGCCAGTCCCTCCCACAGATCGTTCGTCTCCTTCCGGAGTTGGAGCAGCTTCGCATCCCGTACGAAGGAGATGTCATCCAGCTGATGAACGTGCAGGCGTTCCAAGCGCGCGAACCCGTCTACGCCTACAACCCAGATGCAGAGACGATGACAGATCAGCGCACCGGCACGGTGTACATCGCACGCCAGGGCATCTTCACCTCCTCGGAAGGGGAGGAGATCTACCCCGGATACCGGGTCGGTATCGGCCTGGCCAACTACGCCGCGTTGATCCGCAATCCCCAGATCTCCGGGCCGTTCTTGCGTGTGTTTGCGTGGACCTTCATGTTTGCCTTGCTCACGGTCATCCTGAACTTCACGTTGGGACTGAGCACCGCCGTTCTCCTCAACGATCCCTTTCTGCGCTTTCGGACCGTGTACCGGGTGCTGATGGTGATCCCGTACGCCCTGCCCGCGTTCGTCACGATCCTTGTCTGGCGGGGGATGCTCAATCAGCACTTCGGCATCATCAACAAGATGCTTGTCTCGGCAGCCGGCAGCATCGACTACATCATCAACGCGATCGCCGTTCATCTATTCGACACCGAAGCCGTGCTGTTCGGCCCGGTGAGCAAGATCCCGTGGCTCTCCGACGGCACACTCGCCAAGGCATCGATCCTGCTGCTCAACCTGTGGCTGGGGTACCCGTACATGATGATCATCAGCCTCGGGGCGCTGCAGTCGATCCCCTCTTCCCTCTATGAGGCAGCGCGCGTCGACGGAGCCAGCTGGTGGCAGCAGTTCTGGAGGATCACGCTTCCTCTTCTTCTGATGCCGCTGGGGCCGCTGCTTGTCGGTACATTTGCGTTCAATTTCAACAACTTCACGCTGATCTGGCTGCTAACCGAGGGACGGCCGGCGATCCCCGGAGCCAGCACCCCTGCAGGCCAGACGGACATCCTGATCAGCTACACCTACCGGCTCGCGTTCGAGGGAGCACGCGGAAATCAGCTTGGACTCGCTGCCGCGGTGGCCACCATGATCTTTATCATCATCGCCACGATCAGCGCCATCAACTTCCGGATGACCGGTACGCTGGAGGAGTTGAGCAAGAATGTATAATCGGCACACACTGCTCGGATCGATCTGGCGTCACGCGCTGATCCTCTCGCTCTGCGGCTTCTCGATCTTCCCCGTGCTGTGGGTCGCGTCCGCGTCGTTCAACAACAGCAACGACATGAACCTGCAGCAGCTGATCCCAACCAACCCCACGCTGAGACACTACCGAGAGCTGTTCGCCGGGGAACGATACGACTTCGTGCGCTGGCTGCTGAATAGCCTCAAGGTGACGCTCGTCACTGCCTCGTGCACTGTTCTGTTAGCTGGTTTGGGCGCCTACGCGTTCTCTCGCTTTCGGTTCAAGGGGCGCCGCGTCGGGCTTCTCGGACTGCTCTTGATCCAGATGTTTCCGCAGATGCTGGCCATGGTAGCCATCTTTCTGCTGATCCTGTCCTTGGGCGACATCTTCCCGTGGGCAGGCCTGAACACCCACACTGCGCTGATCTTCGTCTATCTCGGGGGGGCTATGGGGTTCAATACCTGGCTGATGAAGGGATACTTCGATACGATTCCTCGCTCGCTGGAGGAGTCTGCGCGGGTCGATGGGGCCTCACCGTTCCAGGCGTTCTACAGGATCGTGCTGCCTCTGGCCCGTCCGATCCTGGCCACCATCTTCATCCTGTCGTTCATCACCACCTACTCTGAGCTCATCCTCGCCTCCGTCCTGCTGCAATCGAGTGGTCAGTTCACCTTGCCGGTGGGGATGCAGCTGCTGATCTCCGATCAGTACGGCCGACGGTGGGGACTGTTCGCGGCCGGCGCACTGGTCGCGATGCTTCCGTTCTTGGTGGTGTTTGTGCTCTCTCAGAGATCGTTGGTTTCAGGACTCACAAGAGGGTCGGTGAAGGAATGATCCGCCGATTGAACCGCATCCACCACAATGCCTTGTGGCCATATCTTGTCTTTGCGATGGCCGTCGGGCTGTTGCCGGCGTTGTCCTTGTCTGCCACCGCAGGGCCCTGGTGGAAGCAAGCCGTCTTCTACGAGGTGTTCGTGCGGAGCTTCTACGACTCTGACGGAGACGGCATCGGGGACATCCCTGGCCTCATCGAGAAGCTGGACTATCTGAACGACGGCGATCCGTCCACGACCGAGGACTTGGGCGTCACCGCGCTCTGGCTGATGCCGATCTCCCCGGCGACAAGCTACCACGGGTACGATGTCACCGACTACTACGCCGTCGATCCTGCCTACGGAACGCTCGACGATCTTCGGCAGCTGCTGGCCGAGGCGCACGCACGAGGCATGCGCGTCATCCTGGATCTTGTGCTCAATCACACATCGCGAGACCATCCCTGGTTCCGTGCGTCACGTGGCCCCAGCAGCGTCTACAGAGACTGGTACATCTGGTCCTCCTCGATGCCCTCGTATCGGGGGCCATGGGGACAGCACGTTTGGCACTTCGGCGGAGCTGGGTACTACTATGGTCTCTTCTGGGACGGCATGCCGGACCTGAACTACCGTACCCCGGAGGTCACCGAGCAGATGTACGATGTCGCGCGCTTCTGGCTGGAAGAAGTGGGTGTCGACGGCTTTCGGCTGGATGCGGTCCGGCATCTGATCGAAGATGGCGAGCGCCAGGAGAACACTCACGAGACGCATCTGTGGTTGAAGGGTTTCCGGCAGGCCGTGAAGGGATGGAACGATGAAGCGCTGCTGATCGGGGAGGTGTGGGACACCCCGCAGGCCATTCTTCCCTATCTGGTCGACCAGATGGATCTCTGCTTCGAGTTCTCCCTCGCAAGCGCTCTCTTACACGCTGTTCGGATGGGACGCCCGTCCGTGCTCCGAGACGCCCTGTCCGAGGTGATCGCAACCTACCCACCCGGCCAGTACGCCCCCTTCCTGTCCAACCACGATCAGGATCGCGTGATCTCCCAGTTGGATGGCGACATGGAGAAGGCCAAGCTGGCAGCATCGATCCTGTTGACCCTTCCGGGAACACCATTTCTGTACTACGGCGAGGAGATCGGCATGACGGGCGTCAAACCGGATGAACGGATCCGCACCCCCATGCAGTGGACGGACGGTGAGACTGCTGGGTTCACCACGGGGAGTCCTTGGCAACCGCTTTCGACCGACCGGTTCGGCGTCAGTGTGGAAGCGCAGAGGCAGGATCCGACCTCTCTTCTGTCCACCTACAACACGCTGATCCATCTCCGCCATGAGACACCGGCGCTGGAAGCCGGTGACCTGGCACTGGTGGATGCCGAGCATCCTTTTCTGCTGAGCTATCTCCGACGCACCGGGAATTCGGTGCTCTGGATACTCCACAACGTCTCTGCGTTCCGTGCCCGTCCGTCAGCGCTCATCGCTGAGGAAGCGCCTTGGATCCACGAGCAGGTGATCACCGCCACCGAGGTTCTGGACCGTGTTCCTCCCTTCCGCTTCCAGATCACGAAGACGGGATCCATTGTCGGATCGATGCCCGCCATCGAACCGCACCAGACGCTCATTCTCTCCCTGGACCCGCACCCGTAAGGAGGTTGTAGCCCGTGCAACGATCCGTTCCCGACTGGGTGACTGACGCCGTGTTCTACCAGATCTTCCCGGACCGCTTTCGTCGTGGCTGCGAAGACTGGAGCACCGATCCCAACGCCTTCGCCGACCGCTCCCTGTGCGGGGGAGATCTTGCCGGCATCCGCAAGTCCATTCCCTACCTTCAGAAGCTCGGCATCTCGGCCTTGTACCTGACACCGGTGTTCCACGCACACGCCTACCACAAGTACGACACCCTCGACTACTACTGCATCGACCCCTGCTTTGGGGACAATGAGCAGTTCCGTTCTTTGGTCAAGTCTCTTCATGACTGCAGGATCCGCGTGGTCCTGGACGGCGTGTTCAACCATTGCAGCGATCGGCATCCCTTCTTCTTGGACGCCGTAGCGCGTGGGCCTGCATCGAAGTACTGGCACTGGTTCACCGTTCAGGGCGACTCGATCCAGACCGATCCGGAGCCCAACTACGCGCGGTGGGCCGGCGTGAGGTCAATGCCCGAGTGGAATCACGATAACCCGGACGTCGTGGGATACCTGCTCGACGTGGTGCGATACTGGATCGACGAGTTCCGCATCGACGGCTGGCGCCTCGATACCACTGAGTACCTCCCTCCGGACTTCGTCCGGGAGATCTACCGTGTTGCACGGCGAAACTCGCCGGAGATCTACATTCTCGGCGAGGTGATGGGCCTGGGCACTCCCTGGTTTCGTCATCAAGCGCTCGATGGAGTGATGCACTATCGGCTCTGGGAAGGCATCACAGAGTTCTTCGCAACCCAGGCATGGGATGCCCAGGTGTTCTGGCATAGTATCTACGCGCACTGGCACAGCTATCCGGAGGACGCGAACTACGGGTCGTACACTCTGCTGAGCAGCCATGACCGTCCGCGATTCCTGACTGCATGTCGCGGAGACGTGGCTCGCCTTCGACTGGCCCTTGCCTTTCAGCTGACCTTCCCGGGAGCTCCTGCCATCTACTATGGAGACGAAGTGGGCCTTCACGGCGCCGACGATCCGGACAACCGCCGTCGCTTTCCCTGGGATCCGTCTCGCTGGAACCTCGCACTCCACGAGGAGGTCTGCTCTCTGATCTCGCTGCGTCGAGGCTCAGACGCGTTACGACGCGGAACGCTTGCGCTCCATGGAGCACAGGGAAGAACGCTCAGCTATCTCCGGTCGCTTCCCTCCGAGCAGATCCTCGTGGCGCTGAACGCCGACTCCGATCGCACGGACGATCTTCGCCTGCCGGACGGAGCGTGGGCCACTTTCCCCGGAGAAGAGCCAGCGCATGGAGATCAGCCGCTGCCTCCGCTCTCCTATCGGATCTACCGACGTTTGGGGCCCTCTACGCCGTAAGCCGCCGGTACAGCCTGAAGTACTCCTGTGCAGCCGATCGCCACGATCGATCTTCTGACATTCCGCGTCGCATCATCCGCTTCCAGATCCCAGGGTGTTCCCTGTACGTCCTCACTGCACGATCCACGGCTTCTAGGAACGCGTCCGCGGTGCCTTCCGTGAAGGAGAACCCATTGCCCGTGTCGGCGTCGGGCTCCAACTCGACCACCGTGTCCTTGAGACCGCCAGTGGCGCGCACCACAGGCACTGTGCCATACAGCAAGGAGTACTGCTGGTTCAACCCGCACGGCTCGTAGTGAGACGGCATGAGGAAGATGTCGGCCCCGGCCTCGATGCGATGCGCCCACTCTTCCGAGAAGGTGATCAGTGAAGCCACCGATCCGGGATATGTCTGCTGCGCGGCGCGGAAGAACTCCTCGTAGAGCTTGTCCCCGGTGCCCAGAAGCACAAACTGCACGTCCAACGCCATCATTCGGTCGAAGCCTTCCATGATGAGGTCAAACCCCTTCTGGGATGCAAGCCGGCTGATCGTCCCCAGGATCGGGACCTGTGGATCGAGATTCAGCCCCAGCGTTTCCTGAAGCATACGACGATTCACTTGCTTCCCCTCGGGTTGCTCGACATCGTATCGAGCCCACAGATGTTCGTCGGTCTTCGGGTTCCAGACGAGCGTATCCACCCCGTTGAGAACACCAAAGAGGTCCTCTTCTCTGGATTGGAGCGCGTCTTCCAGGCCGGCGCCCTCCTGTAGGATCTCCTGCGCGTACGAGGGCGAGACCGTGTTGATCAGGTCAACGCCCAGGATACCGCCCTTCAACAGGTTGATCTGCTCTCCGTGCCGGTACGGGGCCAACGCGTCCGCCGAGAGTCCGGTTACCTCCGCTTGATCCCAGGGAGAAACCCCTTGGTATCCCAGGTTGTGGATGGTCAGCATCGTGCGTGTGTCATTCAGCTCGGGGACCGCGCCGTCACGCAGATAGGCAGGGATCAGTGAGGCATGCCAGTCGTTGAGATGAAGGACATCCGGGATCCACTCGATTGCGGCGAACAGTTGAAGGGCAGCGCGCGAGAAGAAAGCGAACCGCTGAAGCGCATCCTCGTACTCAGCCCCCTCACCGTACAGCGCCGGTCGGTCGAAGTACGGATCATGCTCAAGGAAGACCACGGGAACACGACTGCCGGGAAGCGTTCCCCGATACGCAATACACGTCCGGTCGCTTCCCTCGATGGGAACAGAGAACCGCGCCAACTCAGTCATCTCTGCCTTGCCCTCCACGGCGCGATACTTCGGCATGACCACGAGGATCTCCACGCCCATGTCGGCCAGCGCACGAGGGAGCGCAAGCGCCACATCCGCCAATCCTCCGGTCTTGGCCAGTGAAGCCACTTCCGATGTGATGAACCCTACACGCATGAGCTGTCGCACCTCCTGGTCACAGAGTATCGAGCGGCACCCGAGCCCGGTCAACGCGCCCTCGACGGACGAATGTCACAGGGATCGTTGTGACTTTGTTCTCCCCCCGAAAGAATCGGAGATGTGCTTCCATTCGCTGCTCCCGGTACAATCATCGAAACCATTCACAGCGTCACAAGGAGGGTCATGCCTGAACTACGACGCGGCGCGACCAGTCATCGTTGGGTCATCGTGGCTCCGGAACGGGGTCGACGCCCATCCGACTTTGAGAAACGGGGGACCGAGCTGAGCAGCCAGGCCCCGGAGAACTGCCCGTTCTGCGCGGGCAATGAACACATGACGCCGCCGGAGCTGTACCGAGCACCCACAGAAGATGGCGGAAGTTGGCGTGTCCGCGTCATCCCCAACAAGTTTCCCGCGCTGGAGGCGTATGACGAATTGGGTCGTGAGCCCGTCAATGGGTTCTTCGATCGGATGAACGGCGTGGGTGCCCATGAGGTCGTGATCGAGACGCCCGAACACTCTCATGAGATCCCGGATCTGGAGCAGGAGCAGATGGTGTGTGTCATCGAGACGTACATCCATCGACTCAAGGCTCTGATGGACAATCCTTGGTTGCGGTACGTCCTGCTGTTCAAGAACCACGGCAAGGAAGCCGGCGCATCCCTGCTTCACCCTCACTCTCAAATCATCGCAACGCCCGTCGTTCCTCAAGAGGCACGTAACTCGTTGCAGATCGCGAAGACCTACTACGAGCGTAAGGAACGCTGCATCTTCTGTGACATCATGCTGGCCGAGCTCCG
>CAZQHD010000034.1:0-1840 GCA_964593295.1 uncultured Thermotogae bacterium
CTGTCGGGTTGCTTGGAGAACGCACGAGGGGAACATGCGTTCTCTGTTCGGGGCTCGGTGCCTGTGTGCATTGCTTGGAGAACGCATCCGGGGAGGCTGCGTTCTCTGTTCGGGGCTGGGTGGCTGTGTGCATTGCTTGGAGAACGCATCCGGGGAGGCTGCGTTCTCTGTTCGGGTCTCGGGCTGGACGAGGAGCTGTGCATGAAGCTGGATACACGGAAGGTAAGGCACCGTACCGGATGGATGGGAGATAGGTGTGACATAAAGTTGACAGAAGACGAGAACAGTATACAATGAGTCACATGGCTCAAGAGACGAATGGGGAGAAGATCCTGCAGCTCGCAGAAAAACGAGGGCTGGTGACGGCGGAAGAGATACGGTCGATGGGGATCCATCCCCAAACGCTCCAGCGTCTCGTGATCTCAGGCAAGCTTGATCGTGCTGCGCGCGGGCTGTACCGGCTTCCGAATCCACAGTACGAGATCACCGAGCAGCACGGCCTCGTTCTCGCCGCGGCGGCTGTCCCCAAAGGCGTTGCATGCCTGCTCTCCGCGCTCCAGTTCCACGCGGTCGGCACGCAGCTGCCTCGGAAGCTGTGGATGGCACTTCCTCGAGGATCGCGTGTGCCAAGCCTTGACTATCCTCCAATGCGCTTTGTGCACATGTCCGGAGAGTCATTCAGCACAGGGATCGAGCGGCATGATCTCGAAGGTCGGCCGGTGAAGGTCTACGACCTGGCCAAAACGGTGGTGGACTGCTTCAAGTTCCGTCATCGCGTCGGTATGGATGTCGCGCTGGAGGCCCTGAATGAGAGTTGGCGCGAGCGCAAGCTCGATCTCAATCTCGTCGCCAAGTACGCACGCGTTTGCCGAGTGTGGAACGTCATGCGACCCTACCTTGAGGCGATCTCGTCGTGAGCCCGACGGAAGGACTTGCGCACTCCATCCACACCCGGCTCATCGCCAAGGCGCGGGAACGGGGTCTTGAAGCGCAGTTGCTTGTTGAGCGCTATGCCCTCCACCGGTTTCTGTTTCGTCTCTCGATGTCGAGCCATGCGAAGCGATTCGTTCTTAAGGGTGCCCAGTTGATGCTGATATGGATGGGCGATTCGGCACGAACGACGCGAGACGCTGATCTTCTCGGCTTCGGCGAGATCACGGACGCCGAACTGGGGCGGATCATGGGTGACGTTTGCCGGGAGCCGGTAACCGACGACGGGATGCACTATGTGGTCGACTCGATCCGCATTGCGCCCATCCGCGAAGAAACGGCCTACGGAGGTCGGCGCGTGAAGCTTCAGGCTCGTCTGGGAAACGCGAGGCTCCCCATTCGGGTCGATGTGGGGATCGGCGACGCGGTTACGCCTGATCCGGAATGGGTCGAGCTTCCTGGGATGCTCGGTATGCCCGCGGCGAGAATGCGTGCCTAGAGACCGGAGACAAGTATCGCGGAGAAGCTTGAGGCGATCGTGGTGCGCGGGCTTCCAAACAGCCGGTTGAAAGACTCCTTCGACATCTACATTCTATCGACACTCTTCGCATTTGATCTGGAGACCGTCTCGCGAGCCGTGCGAGATACGTTCTCGCGCAGGCGCACGATGATTCCGGGGGGCTTGCCGGATGGGCTGACGCAGGCCTTTGTCAACGAATCGGGGAAGAGGATGCCGTGGCGAAGCTTCCTCAACAGATCGGGGGCCCACGACATTCCGGAGGATCTTGCCGAGATCGTCGCGTCCATTGCGCCGTTCGTGAGGCCAATCATCGAGCAAGCTCGCGAAGACGGGGCATCCGTGTCGCACTGGCCTCCGGGTGGGCCTTGGAGATGACGGGTGATGGGCGCG
>CAZQHD010000034.1:1850-18171 GCA_964593295.1 uncultured Thermotogae bacterium
GCGTACTACGGGCCACGCACGATGTACCACGTGCGATGCGTTGCGTGCTACGTGCGACGTCCTATGTGCGACGTGAGGAGTCTGCGCAGCCTGCGGGGCCGCGGCGCGGGCTGGTGCCCGCGGGCGAGTTTCCCTGGGGGGAAACATCGCAACCGAATCCCGCCCGCGGGCAAGTTTCCCTCCGGGGAAACATCGCGACCGAATCCCGGGCGCAAACTCTGGACGTTCGCGCGGTTCTGGATCGGTTTCGCGTTGCTTGTGGGTTTGCGCGGCCTGCGGGTGGCGTGAACTCGGTGCGGTGACGGGTCGCGGGGCGCAGATGGGCTGGATATCGAGAGACATCGTTCAGAATACGAGGTGAGACAACTTGCAGTGGATAGCGGGGAGGAAAGGCGACCTCTTGCCGAAGGGTGAGGAGCGTCCCCTGGACGATGTCCCAGACCATGCGATGGTCGATGTCGTCGTACCCGTGGATGAGGATGTTCAGGAAGCGGATGATCAGGGAGGCTCTGCCGCAGGTTGTTGTCGAGACGCCCGAGTTGCGACAAAGCCTTGCCGATGATCTCGAACTGGCGCTCCATGGCTGAGCGAGTCAGGGGATCCTTCTCGTCGTCATCGAGCAATCGTCCATCAGTGAACTGCCGGTGCGCAGCCCGATGCAGACAGTCCAGTCAGCGCATCCCCGTGTCTGCGCTCTGGGGCAGGAACTCGCGTGGCTCTGGCTGTCAAGTGTGCTGGTCTCCGTTGAGGTAGGACAAAGCCCAAGGGTGTGGAGGGGGCCTGCTCTCATCCCCCTCCAGGTGCATGCGGGGCATGCTTCGCGGCGTGCTATGACGCTTGGCCTTGACAGGCTGTGCGCGGCGAACTATAGTCGCCCACATCATGTATGCCGTAGGTTGGTTCAACTTGACGCGCACACGTATGGTGTCTCGCACACGTACAGCCGGGTGACATACCGGGCTGTCCGCTTCTTTCTTCTTCTATCCCTTTAGATGAATGCACAGTCCGGTAGGTCGACCCGGCACGCCGACGTTCTTGCTCGATCGGAACTGGCGCCGCACAGGCGCCGCGACAACGGACTGCTGCGTTCGCAGCGAAGGGTACGTCCTATGAAGAAGGCAATCCAGAAGGTAGTGTTGGCGTATTCGGGTGGACTCGATACTTCGGTGATCGTTCCTTGGCTCAAGGAGAACTACGGCTGCACAGTGATTACGATGACGGCCGATCTCGGCCAAGGGGAGGCTGAGACAGCAGGTCTGGAGGAAAAGGCACGCGCAAGCGGGGCCTCGAAAGCCATCGTCCTTGACCTACGCGACGAGTACCTCCGGGAGTACGCGCTCCCAGCACTGCAGGCGGGCGCGGTCTACGAGAACCTTTATCTATTGGGAACCGCGACGGCGAGGCCGCTGATCGCTAAGCACCTTGTACACGTGGCACACACGGAGGCAGCGGACGCGATCGCTCACGGCTGCACGGGGAAAGGAAACGATCAGGTCCGGTTCGAGCTCGGGGTGAAGGCGCTTGACCCGTCGCTTCCGGTCATCGCTCCGTGGCGAGAGTGGACGATTCGCTCGCGAGACGACGCGGTCGCGTACGCGGCGACGCACGGAATCCCGGTGATGTCGAAGCAGGAGTCGGTCTACAGTCGCGACGCGAACATCTGGCATACGAGCCATGAGGGCGGTGTTCTCGAGGATCCCTGGGCGGAGCCGGAGGCGTCGATGTTCAGTCGAAGCTGTGCTCCGGAGGAGGCGCCCGGTGTGCCGGCTTATCTGACGATCAGCTTCGACGGCGGGATCCCCGTCGGACTTGATGGCGCTGAGCTTCCGCCGGTCGAACTTCTCCAGCAACTGAACACAATCGCCGGTGCGCACGGCGTCGGGCGAGCGGACCTGGTCGAGAACCGTCTGGTGGGGATGAAGTCGCGGGGTGTCTACGAGACGCCGGGTGGAGCGGTGCTGCATGCAGCGCTGCGCGGGCTTGAGGAGCTCTGCCTCGACCGAGAGACGCTTCACTACAAACTTCTCGTCGCGCAGAAGTACGCGGAGCTTGTCTACTATGGCCTCTGGTTCACCCCGCTACGGGAGGCGCTACACACGTTCGTCGAGCGAGCCATGTCGACGGTGACCGGCGAAGTCCGCGTAAAACTGTACAAGGGCAGCTGTGTCGTCGTCGGACGGTCATCTCCGTTCTCCCTCTATCGCGAGGCATTCGCGACGTTTGCCGAGGATGATGTCTACGATCAGGCGGATGCGGCTGGGTTCATCCGGCTCTTCGGTCTCCCTCTGACGGTGAAGGCTCTTGTCGATCAGGAGCTCGCCTCGGGCGTGACAGTCCCCGGCGGCGGCTGACGCTACTTGAAGCAAGAGGAGGTGTGATGATGCTTTGGGGAGGTTGCTTTGAGGGGGCGACCCACGAGCAGGTGCGTCGGTTCGGTGACTCGCTCCGGTTCGATCGACGGCTGGCCGCGGTGGATGTCCGCGGGAGCATTGCTCACGTGCAGGCACTGGCGGCTGCTGGCGTCCTGAGTGGGGAGGACGCCACGCAGCTGGTTGCCGGACTCCGGGACGTCGAGGGCGAGATCGAGGCTGATGACCTCGACTTTGGCGACGACGAGGACATCCATAGTGCCGTCGAACGGAGGTTGTCAGAGCGGATCGGGTCGGTTGCGGGAAAGCTCCACACGGGACGGTCTCGGAACGATCAGGTTGCTACAGACCTTCGTCTCTACCTTCTGGAGGCAATCGGGCGGCTCCGCGAAGAGCTCGCAACGCTGCAGCGTGCGATCGTCAGGAGATCTGATGCACACATCACGGCCGTGATGCCTGGGTATACGCACCTGCAGCCGGCGCAGCCGGTCCTGTTCAGTCACTGGTTGATGTCATTCTTCTGGAAACTTGACCGCGACGCGCAACGTCTCTCTGAGCTACGGGAGCGCGTCGATGTCTGCCCCCTCGGCGTGGGAGCGTTGGCAGGGTCGCCCTACCCCATCGACCGCGATATGCTTGCAGCCTCGTTGGGATTCTCCGCGGCGGCGCAAAACAGCATCGACGCCGTCGAGGATCGCGACTTCGTCGTCGAATGCCTGACCTGGGCCGCCCTTCTGCAGGTCCACCTAAGCAGCTTGGCAGAGACACTGATCGTTTGGTCGAGTGAGTCGGTGGGGTTCGTCCGGCTCCCGGACGCCTATTCGACCGGATCGAGCTTGATGCCGCAGAAGCGCAACCCTGATGTCCTTGAGTTGATGCGGGGGAAGGCGGGGCGGCTCATCGGACACGCAACCGGTTTCCTGTGCACGTTGAAGGGGCTTCCGTCCGGGTACAACAAGGACCTCCAAGAGGATAAGGAAGGGCTGTTTGATGCGATCGACACGGTAGAGCTTGAGCTCCAACTGGCCGCGGGTTTGATCGAAGCGCTGGAGATCGACGAAGCCCGGATGGAGGCTGTCTGTGACGACGGACTGATGGCGACGGACCTTGCTGACTACTTGGTCGGAAAGGGCGTTCCTTTCCGGGAGAGCCATCACGTGGTCGGCCAGGCCGTACGTCGGGCGCGCGACCTCGGGGTTCCGCTTCACCGGATGTGCCTTGAGGAGTACCAGGCGATCGACCCGCGTTTCAATGAGGAGCTCTACAGCATCTTCGATCCTCGCCGCTCTGTCTCACTCCGCGGCATCAAAGGAGGGACGGCAGCGAGTGCGGTGGCGGCACAGATTGAAGCGGCATACGACCGACTGGCCACGGATGGACGGTAATCACCGGAGAATCCAAAGCGACAGATTGCGCGCAAGCGATCCCATGTCGCTCGCCGCGTGCGTTCCGCGAGCAGGCCCTCGAAATGGGATGCCCTTGCACGGTCTTCTCGTGCACCGAGCCGACCAATGCAAGATACTCGCGGCTGTCTTCGCCGAGCACGCCTCGGGGGCATGATGCGTTCCGTGCACGGCGGTGAAGCAAGGGGGAGGTGAACGTGTTGGTTGGGCGTCGTACATGGGGCGATCGGCAGGCTTGGGTGCGTGGTCTGCCGTTCTACTACGGATGGATCGTCGTATTCCTCGGTGCGTTCTCGATGTTCGCCACCACGCCGGGGCAGTCCGATTCCTTCTCGCTGTTCATGAACTCCTTTGTCAGCGACTTCGGCTGGAGCCGGACGGTCGTCTCCTCGCTCTACTCCGGGGCCACACTGCTCGCCGGCTTCGTGATGTTCTTCGTGGGACGGCTGGTGGACCGCCTCGGCACGAAGGCGGTGGCGCTGGCGGCGGCATTGACGTTGGGCAGTGCGTGTCTGCTTCTCAGCCTGTCGATTTCTCCGTTCATGCTGTTCGCCGGGTTCTTCCTGGCGCGGCTCAGCGGCAAGGGGGCGCTTGAGCTTTCTGCGGGTACATTGGCGCCGCAGTGGTTCATCCGACGGCGTGCGCTTGCGATCATGCTCGTGGGCCTCGGGAGCGCGATCGGCGGCGCGCTCTTCCCGTTGCTCAACAGCTGGCTGATCACGATGCTCGGATGGAGATCTGCGTACCGTGTCTTGGCCGGTGGGCTGTGGCTCATCTATGTCCCCGTCATCTGGGTCTTCCTGATCAACCGACCCGAGGATGTGGGGATGCGGCCGGACCATGCGGCGGCATCGAGTCCCTCTAGGAAGCCGGACACGGCGGTGATCGAAGAGACGATGGATGAGCCGTCGTTCCAGCAGACGCAGGCCCTCCGGACCACGGCATTCTGGATCCTCACCTATGCCATCTTCCAGTCGTCGCTGGTGGGCACAGGCGTGACGCTGCACTTCGTCTCCATCCTCGGCGCCCACGGATTCTCGATGACGTTCGCGGCGGTTGTGATGGGGATCAAACCGTTGATCGCTCTGAGCACAGCCATTCTTGCCGGGTTCCTGTTGGATCGGATGCGCCGGCATCACTGGGTGCTTGCTGCGGCGTGCCTGCTGCAGGTGGCGAGCTTCGTGATCCTCGCGTTTCTTCAGAACGCCTCGATGGCCTATCTCTCCAGTGTCGTCGGCGGAATTGGCAGCGGTCTGCTGATGCTGAGTTATCGCGTCCTGAAGGCGAACCTATTCGGGCGCCAGTATCTGGGGGGGATCCTCGGCGTCACCGCGGCCTTCAACGTCATCGGGGCTGCGATCGGACCGATCCTGTTCGGGGCGGCGTACGATGGGCTGCAGGGATACCAGGAGATCATCCTCCTGTCGTCTGCGCTCCCTCTCCTCGGCGGGATCCTGAGCTTCGTCCTCCGCAAGCCATCGCTGCCCGCCATCCCGGAAGCTCCGTCCTCGTAACGTTGGTATCTCCTGGGCAGGATCCAGCCCGTCCTCCTCAGCGCAGGGCGGCGCGGCGAGGCGCGCGCTTTGCTACTTGCGGCGGATCCAACCCGTGAGCTTGTCTTTGACGGACTGGCTGCCGTCAATCGATACTTCGATGAATCCGCCCGCCTCTTCGGCGGTCTCTGCCTCTAGATGCTTCTCTGTCTCTGCAGCGTCGTCCTCAAGTTTCTTGATCTTCGCGCGGAGCTTCTCGTCCTGTTTCGTGAACACCTCGGAGTCAATCTCACCGAGCTTGCTGCTCAGCTCAAGGTCTTTGAGTTCCTGCGGGTACTTCTCCAGGTCACGCTTCAGCGATTCCAGCTTCGTGGAGAGTGTGGCGTGGATCGCCTCCAGCTCGGACTCTCCCTCTTGGGCGAGCCGCTCATACTGCTCCTTCTTGACTGCATAGGCGTCGTCGTCTACCTCACCAGCTTCCTTGAGTTCTTCCAACCTATCCAGAAGACCGGAAGCTTTCTCCTTCTTCGAGAGCGCGATCCGCAAGTTCCTCATGCCAACCTCCTTAGCACCATTGTACAGGAGTTGTCTGCTCCTGCATCATCTACTCAATCCTTGTCTTCCTTGCCTCTGCTGGCTCGGCTGACGGATGCATCCATCATAGCTCTGTTGATCGCCTGGACCAAACGCCCGCACGGCATTCACAGGCGAGTTCCTTCGTCTTGGTGTTGGTTGATGTGGCATCCTACCGAGCGAGTGTCCTGGTTGTCGATGGGTCCCGGAAGAACGCGGTAGGCCATCATGTGAGCATTGCAGCGTTTGGGGCTCCCGTTCGTAGAGTCCGACAACGTGCCGATCGACACAGGGAACGGGCATACTGGGGGCGTGAGCGCCCAAGAGACGAACATCTGGACACGGGCTATCGCGCTCGTTCCGTCTGGAACAGGATCAGTGCTGCCAGAGACAGGAGAAGCAGAACCCACAACAACACGGCAATGCGAACGGACCGCTTGGCCCGGGCCTCTTCCCACCAGGAGAGCGGGCGCATGCCCTGCAACAGAAACACAATCACTCCGGCCAGGTTGATGCAGATGATATTGGTTAGGAAGAGCAGTAGTGCGCCCAGGGCCATCTGCCAGTGCCCTGCTCCCAGGAGCAGTCCAAGCGTGACGAGCGGAGGCAAGAGGGCCACGGCCACCATGACGCCAACGAGGGCAGTGGAGACACCGGTGGCAAAGGCCAGCGTTCCCGCGGCACCCGCGGCGAGCCCCAGCGCAATGTCTGCCAGACTGATCTGACTCCTTGCTGCGATGGAAGAGCTTACGGAGCTTACGGGCCACAAGAGCCCCACCACGGCCGCTACGGCGAGAGAGAAGAGAGCGCCTGAACCGAGCACTTTGAGTGCCCGACGGGCAAGGTCGATATCCCCCAAGGTCGTTGCCAGTGCCAGCGCTGTGTTGGGTCCAAGCAGCGGGGCGATGACCATCGCGCCGATGACGACGGCCACGTTGTCGTTGAGAAGCCCCACGGAAGCGACGACGGTGGAGAGGAAGACAAGAGACATGTACACACGCGTGATGCGTGTCGCTGCGCTGACAGAGGTGAATAGCTCTTGCCGACTGATCCCTCCAAACAGAGCCCGCTTCTCCCTCTCTTCTTCAGAGGAAACAGTGACGTCAACCTCCTCGTCAGCGGGTTCGGAGGGACGGGGGATCGTGGCCTCGACGGAAAGCACCAAGGCTCTGAATCCTTCGATCGCCGAAAGCTTCTCTTCGAGCGCATCAAGCAACGCTTGAGTTTCCTCAAGAGGCACGAGCACTCGGGAAAGAATCTGTCTCTCCGGTCCCTCGTCCTTCCATACGGAGAGCGGCTCCTGGGTCTCCAGGACATTCCAGAGCGTTTGCGCGTGTTCCAGCGGCAGATAGATCTCAATCAAGCGCAAGGACATGGCGGATTGTAGGTTTGCCTCTCTCGGGGAGTCAAGCGTTCCCTCTGACCGCTCTGCCCCCAGCGATGCGGCACGCTTGGGGAGACCCCGCTGCGGCGGCCGCCCTGGCGTGAGCTAAGCCCCCCACGGATTCATGCCGTTTGGGGTGTCGATAAGGTGTGGGCTCGTTCTTCCCTGCGCGGGAGGTGGATCGTGTGTTCGGCGAGGCGGTTCGAGGTAGAATGCCGCCAGGAGGTGTCTGATGTCTACATGTGCAGACATGAAGGTTGGAGATGTGTACAGGTGCGATTTCTGCGGGCTTGAGCTTGAGGTGAAAACAGCGTGCACCTGCAGCGAGGACGACTGCGGCTGCGCGGAGCTGGCGTGCTGCAACAGCCCGATGAGCAAGGCGTAGACGAAACGGGGACGCGGTGGCTGCTGAGCCATCCGGCCCGCATGCTGGATCATCTCCACGGATCGAAGGGCGCATTCCGGTGACGAGAGTGCGCCTTTCTGCTTGGTTGGGCAAGGCGAGAACGCGGTTTCCTCACCTTCTGCTCACATTCTCTCGGCATTCCGGGTCAATACTCACAGTGTCTGATCTCCGGTCATATAGATCTGGGCAGAAAGGAAGGAGAATGGCACAGACTCCCGCGATGCATAGCTGGAGAAGGCGTACAGGGACTGGATTGATTGTCGTAAGTGCGTTGCTTGTTGCTTGGATCAGCGGATGGGCGCCGTACGGACGAGGGGAGGAGCCGATGGATAGCAGAGCACAGGAAGTGGGCAACACGTTGACGGCCGTCTTCGCCGGCGGTTGCTTCTGGTGCATCGAAGCGATCTTCGAGGCGGTGCCCGGTGTGGTCGAGGTGGTGTCGGGATACACAGGGGGAACGACGCCGGATCCGACGTACGAGCAGGTCATCTCCGGCGGTACGGGACACTACGAGGCGGTGCAGGTGCAATACGATCCGACGGTGGTGTCGTATCGCGACCTGCTGGAACGCTTCTGGCGGTCGATCGATCCGACCGATGCGGGAGGGCAGTTCTACGACCGCGGCAGCCAGTACCGCACGGCCATCTTCTACGAGGATGACGAACAGCGCACACTGGCTGAGGCGTCCAAGCAGGCGGTGGAGCGCGCGGGCGTGTTCGACAAGCCGATTGTGACCGAGATCGTCCCTGCGCAGGCGTTCTACCCGGCGGAGGCGTATCACCAGGACTACCACAGCAAGAACCCGGGGCGCTACAGTGCCTACAGCGCGGCTACGGGACGAGAGGCGTTCACCTGTCGTGTCTGGTCAGGGCTGGAAGGTGTGTCGCTGTTCCCCGCCGACGATGCCCCGTGGACCTCGTTCGAGAAGCCGTCGCTGGAGGTGCTACGGGGTCGGCTGACGCCGCTTCAGTTTGAGGTCACGCAGGAGAACGGCACCGAGCGCGCATTCCAAAATGAGTTCTGGGACAATAAGCGCGATGGCATCTACGTGGATGTGGTTTCGGGCGAGCCGTTGTTCTCGTCCAGGGACCAGTACATCTCCGGCTCGGGATGGCCGAGCTTCACCCGGCCGATCACCGCGGAGAGCGTGACCACCCGCACCGACAGGAGTGCGTGGATGACGCGCGTCGAGGTGCGAAGCCGCTACGCGGACTCTCATCTCGGACACGTGTTCGACGACGGGCCGCCGCCGACGGGTAAGCGGTACTGCATCAACTCGGCGGCCCTGCGATTCATCCCGCTGGAGGCGATGGAGGAGGAAGGGTACGGAGCGTACGTGGAAGATGTGGGGGGGCAAGGCGGGGAGACAGTGATAGGTGACGAGTGATGCGATGATCTGGACGCGGACGACCGTCGAAACACGGACGGGCCTGGTCCCAGCGATCGCCCCGGAGGTGATCTCGGCAAGCCGCGCCACGGATCTCCCGGCCTTCTTTGCGGGCGAGTTCATGGAACGGCTGCGCGATGGGTTCATCGAGTGGACGAATCCGTTCAACCGACGCGTTCAAGGGGTATCGTTCGAGCGCGTCCGGGCGATCGTCTTCTGGAGCAAGAATCCGGCGCCGCTGTTGCAGCACCTCGATGAGATCGACCGACGTGGCCTTGGGTACTACGTCCAGTTCACGCTGAATGACTACGAGGCGGAGGGCCTCGAACCCGGTGTCCCCCCGCTGGCGGAGCGGATCGAGACGTTCTCTGCGCTTTCGCGTCGGCTGGGACGGGAGCGGGTCATCTGGCGGTTCGACCCCCTCCTCCTTAACTCCCATCTTGACGTTGATGAGCTGTTGCGGCGGGTACAGCGGGTCGGAGATCAGATCGCCGCTACCACGTCGCGTCTTGTGTTCAGCTTTCTCGACATCGCCGCCTATCGAACGGTTGGCCGCCGTTTGCGCCGCCGCGATCCGTCGTTGCGCGAGTTCACCACCGCGGAGATGCATCAGGCGGCAGGGGGCATCGCCGAGCTCTGCCGTGGCTGGGGGTTGCCGGCGTTCGCGTGTGCGGAGTCGCTCGATCTCGCCGGCTACGGGATCGAGCCAAGCCGCTGCATCGACGGAGAGCTGATCCTTCGTCTTGTGGGGGAGGATCCTGATCCTCTGCGGCTGTTCGAGAGGATACCTACCTCTGAACCCTCCCTTCGGACGTCGACGACTGGGCAGGCGGTGCGCCGGAGGGATCCGGGACAACGACCACTCTGCGGGTGTGCGCCGAGCAAAGACATCGGTCGATACGGAACGTGCCGCCACGGTTGCCTCTACTGCTACGCCGGATCCTCGTGAAGCCGGCGTAGGGCAGAGACGGACGGCCGCAGGTGGGGAAGGAGAGAAGGCGAAAGGTTGCGTGCGGGGGTCGTGTCTTCGGGCGCGATTCGTTGTACGCTGTGCACATGAACGGCCAAGCGATTGTCGAAGAGGTGGCGGGGGTCTACCGGATGGTCAGACTGCACCCGCTACGTCGCACGCCCGGCGTGTCGTTCGACGTGATGCCGACAGGCTGGGTTCCGCGTGTGGATGCGGTGGACCGCGTCATCCACGAGGCGGGGGCGCTGTCCCCCGGGTCTGTGGCGGGCGTGGAGAGACCGTGGTACATGCACCCCCACCAAGATGATCACCTGATGGTCCTGGCGGGCACCCGCTACGTTGATCTGTACGCGACCGGACTGGGCCGTGTGCTCTCGTTCGTCGTCCAGCCGGATCGCGTGTCGAGGGAGGGCTCGCTGATCTGCGATGCTCCTTGCCTGCTGGTGTGGGAGCGGGGCGTATTCCATCGTATTCGAAGCGATGAGTTCACCGGCTCCCGTTCCGTCAATCTGGCAACGCATCATCCGGGGTTCGAGATCGACACCAACTTCAACGTCTACGATCTGGATCCGGAGACCGGAGCTTACGATCTGCTGAGACGGGGCGCGGAAGACCAACCCGCCCACTGACGAGGCGCGTCAGAGCCCTAGTCTGAGCACACGATCGCTTCAACGGTTCGTCATGAAACGGTCACAATCTGCCACCATTCTCGTGGGCTTCACCGAAAAGGGACAGTCCAAGATGCGGGAAGCGAACAAGGAGGCAGAAGATGAACAGGAATCGAAGGGGAACAAGAGGGATGTGGATGATGGCGCTGCTGGCCCTGGTCGTCATGGGGGCATCGGAGAACATGACGGCCCACGAAACGGCTCTTCCATCGGCCGACGTTGTCGACGTTGCGTTCGGGCAGGGGGCGTTGTACTACCTGGTCGAGGCGTTGGAGGCGGCGGATCTTGCCGGCGCGTTGCGCGGAGAGGGCCCATTCACCGTCTTTGCGCCGTTGGATGAGGCCTTTCTCGCCCTGCCCGCAGGGACGCTGAGCACGCTGTTGGCCGATCCTGCTGGAGATCTCACGGAGATTCTCCTCTACCATGTCGTCCCGGGACGTCTGGCGGAAGAGGGGATCACCCAGGGACAGGTGGTGGAGACGCTTCAGGGTGGATCTGTGACGCTATCGGATGCGCATGGGCTACTTACGGTGAACGGTGCCGTGGTTCGGGCAGTCATCCCGGCGGAGAACGGTGTGATCTACATGATCGATCGGGTGTTGCTGCCGTCGGAGAGCCCCGTGGTGTTGCTGGACATCGTGGACACCGCAGTGGCAGCGGGTAGCTTCAACACCCTGGCTACGGCGCTTGCGGCGGCGGAGCTGATCGATGCGCTGAAGGGCGAAGGTCCCTTCACGGTGTTCGCTCCGACGGATGAGGCGTTCTCGGCGCTGCCGGAAGGAACGCTCGAGGCGTTACTGGCCGATCCGGCCGGTGACCTGAAGCAGATCCTGCTGTACCACGTGCTGGAAGGCCAGGTGCTGGCGGAGGCGGTGGCGGACGGCCTGGTGGTGGAGACGCTGCAGGGGGGGACGGTGAGGTTTTCCCTCGTGGACGGCGCG
The DNA here is from genome assembly GCA_964593295.1 of uncultured Thermotogae bacterium. GTDB lineage: Bacteria > Bipolaricaulota > Bipolaricaulia > UBA7950 > UBA9294 > SPBW01. The sequence goes on from CAZQHD010000034.1 coordinate 13,445, forward strand.
CCGCGCATCAATGACTCGAGTATCTTGTCTACGGACATTCTCGCGTCCAACGGTGTGATTCACGTGATCGATGCGGTGCTGCTGCCGGTTGCGGAGTAGTCTCACATCGGGAGGCTGGGATTGTGGACGGGCGGGAAGCTTCAGCGCTTCCCGTTCGTTCTTCGAAGCCTCGCGGGGGCGAGTCGAGGATCGCCCTGCGCTATACTGGTCCTGAGGTGATCGGACATGCTCAAGGTCGGTGAGCTGGCCCCTGGGTTCGAGCTTCAGTCTGATACAGGAGAGACCATTCGGCTGAAGAGATTCCGTGGCGGACGGGTGATCGTCTACTTCTACCCCAAGGCGGATACGCCGGGATGCACGAAGCAGGCATGTGCGATCCAGGATCTCGGTCCGCAGATCTCCGACACCGGTGTGACGGTGATCGGGATCTCTCCGGATCCTCCGGAGAAACTCGCCAAGTTTCGGGCCAAGTATGGCTTGGAGTTCATCCTCCTTTCCGATCCTGAGCACACGGCGGCCGAAGCGTACGGGGCGTGGGGAGTGAAGTCGATGTACGGGAAGACCTACGAGGGGATCCTCCGATCCCACGTCGCCATCGACGAGGAAGGCAGGATCGTGGTCATCGAGCACAATGTGAAACCCCTGGCGACCGCGGAGCTGTGGAGAGTCTGGCATCGAGGCAGTCTCTCGTGAGAGGATTCGCCGATCGAAGCTGAAGCCGAAGGCTGATCGTGGGGATCAGCGTCTCGATCGTAAGGAAGCTTCGGGCAAGGCGTCGATTGCTTCAGTCGGCGATGGGCTCCGTCGAGGTGCGATCGATCAGCACGTTGGGGAGCCTAATCCCGCACTGATCGGGCGTCCTTATGGCTGAGGGCCTTCATGAGAAACGTTTGGGCTCTGGCGGGGAGTACAGCCCAATCCGGCTGTGGGATACACCTACATCCGCGATCATCTCTGCGTACTTGAAGGAGATGACCGTCGGATCCAGGACAGGTACTGACAATTCGTTCTGGATCTCTTCGTTGTAGCCCGCCATCGCAGCGCACCCCATGATGATCACCTCGGCACCGTCCTCTTCGACCATTCGACGAGCCAGCAGGAGACCCCGGCGTTTCGTCTCATCGGGATTCTCGGCGAGGTCAGCGGTCGACATCTGTAGGGCTCGGACAGAGGCGAGTCGTCCACCCAGTCCGGCTCGGCGAACATGCATCTCTTTCATTGCCACTCTGGGTCTCTTCTCTGTGAGGACACCGAATTTGGCTCCTAGCGTAAGCGCCACGGAAAACGTCGCCTCCTCCATGGCAATCACCGGGATATCGGAGATCTCCCGCGCCGCTTCGACACCGGCATCGCAGAAGCAGCCAAGAAGAATTGCATCGTAGGAATCGGCGTTTGCTTTCTTCACGAGGTCGAGCGTCGGGGGCACGGCATACGCTTCGTCATACGATGAGTCGATCGTCTCGGGTCCATGCTTTGGACAGATGACGGTGACCTGGGTGTCGGGGCGTTTGACCTTCTCAATCACTCCGCGCATCTTCTCGGTAATGGCTTCGGATGTGTTGATGTTGATGACAAGGATCCGCATACATCGCCTCCTTACACGTGAGGGGGGAAGGCGAACAGCCCGCGCTTGCAGTGCCGAAGGCCCAGGTCAACCAATGACTCAGCGATCTTCAGCGTGACTGACGTGGGATCAAGCACGACGACGCCTAACTCTCGTTCTACATCTTCTGCATATCCAGTCATGCCGGCACACCCAAGAATCATCACCTCCGCGCCATCTTGCTCCATGGCTCGGCGAGCCACTTCCAACACTCGTTGTTTGGTCCGTTCCGGGTCGCTCTCCGTGTCTTGCACGGATATGCCGAGTGCCCGAACCGAAGCACATCCAGGATCTGCCTTGAATCGTCGGACATCCTGCTCCTTGCTGGCGATCCGGGTGGGAAGCGGTGTGAGGATCGTGTATTTGTGCCCGAGCAGCGATGCAACATGAATCGATGTCTCCTCGATCCCCATCACGAGGCAGTTCGAGATCTCCTTGGCGGCTTCCAGGCCCGGGTCAGAGAAGCAGGCGATGATGATTGCATCGACTCCATCTTGCGTGGCCTCTTCGATGCGCTTGAGCATCGGTGGAACTGCCAGCGCGACATCTCGAGCCGATTGGATCGATGCGGGGGCTTCTCGGATGGAGATGACCGAGAGTTCAGTGTCAGGTCTACGGATCGTACTGAGGAACTGAGCCATTGACTCCGTCATCTCTTGTGAGCTATTCGGGTTGATGACAAGGATCTTCAAAGCTTCTCCTCCCGCATTCTCGGTTTTCCCTGCTCAAATGCCTTCCGGTTCAACTCCGCGAACCGTTCCGGGACTCGTGAGAGTACGACATCACTCCACATCTCAGTCGGAACATCAAAGACGGTGGAGAACGCGCCAAGCATCAAGATACTTGCCCCCTTGCGTGCATCAATCTCTACCGTACGCAGTGTTGCATCGAGGAAGACTGCCGATGCAGCGGCTTCGCGGAGCCAGAGGAGTCGGCGCAACCACAACCGATCGATCCGTAAATCGCTGGGACCTGAAGGCATGGTCGTGAACGTGAAGAAGCACGGACGACATCGATGCAGCGGGTCTCATATCTGTCAGCCTTCTTTCTTTAGGTTGAATGGAAGAAGCTGATCCGGGGTACATTGTCTGCTCGCATCATTCCACTGGACGGACCGAAATTCCACAATGCTAAGGAGTATAGGCCTCCCGTCTGACCAGATCAAGAGATCCAGGAGAAGCCATTTCAATCGGATATGCGGCTCGAGAGAGGTGAGGGAAAGCGTGGGGAGAGGTGTGGAAGACCCTCAATGGAGAAGAGCCCCGACAGATGGTGGCAGGTGGCGGGGAGAAGGTGAGACGATGGATCAAGCACTGGCGAACTGGGGTCCTATCTCGGAGAGCGCGGGGAAGACTTGGAGAGCGGACGGAGAAGGCCCTACGTAGACTGTTGCCGTATGGCAGTGAAGGCGAGCCGGACGGCCGCAGCGACAGCATGCGCCATCCCGGTTTGCAGGAACCTCTTGACACGCCTCTTCGGGGGAAATAGAATCACAAAACGAGGTTCTACAGAGTGGAATGCAAGATGGAATCGTACCCTCGAACGCCAGACTCGACGCTCCGGTAGGTTTGGCACGACGAAGAGGAGGCAGCTGAGGCGTATCGAGGGTGTGTGCGACCAGCTGAGAGGGGGCATTGGATGATCCTAGTCACTGGAGCTACAGGGTTCTACGGCATCAACGCTGTGAAGCACCTGGTTTCGCGCGGAGAGCGTGTTGTGGCCACAGACCTTGCTGAGTTCCCTGCTGCGATCGCTCAGTTTTTCACGGAGGAGGAGCGCGCAAGAATCCAGTACGAAGCATGCGATGTGATGGATCGCGAGACAATCAGGCGTGTGTTTGAGCAGCATTCGATTCAGCGCGTCATTCATGCCGGGGCTGTGACTGTGCTCCCGAGCGAGGACGAGGAGAAGGCCCGACTGGTGATGGACGTGAATGCTGTTGGAACGTTCAACCTGCTGGAAGCATCCTCGATCCATGGAGTCAAGCAGTTCGTCTATATCAGTTCCTCCGGTGTCTATGGAAGCCGTGGGCAAGGCGTGGCTCCTCTGCATGAGACAACCCCGTACGATCCGATGGGGCTGTACGTTGCTGCGAAGATCTACAGCGAGCTCATGTGCCGACGGTTCTCCGAGTTCGGTCGGTTTGGCGTCGCTGTGGCACGGATTGGTTCCCCGTATGGACCGTGGGAGAGACCCACGGGGACTCGCCATGCGATGAGCTTTGTGTGCTCCATGGTGAGCAAGGCATTGGCTGGAGAAGAGGTTCGCATCTTCGGCATCGACTCGACCCGGGACTGGACCCATATGCAGGACATCGCAAGGGCAACGGTTGCTCTCGCGTACGCGGAGCCAGGCTCTCTCCATCATCTGATCTACAACATCACCACCGGACAGAACGTGTCGACCGGACGCATCGCGGAACAGTTGAAGCAGCTGATCCCGAGCTTCCAGTATCAGGCGGTCGATCGGGCGGAAGAAGCAAATGTCATTGCGCATCTTCCGAATCCTAGAGGCCCCCTTGACGTCTCGCGGCTGATCAATGACTGTGACTTCCGTTTCACCTACGATATCGATTCGGGCCTGGCGGATTACGTGGATTGGTTCCAAGCCTACAAGCAGGTGGGGGTATAGCGCCTCTCGTAAGGCTCACCTTTCGCGAAAGGTAGCCAGCTAGAGAAGAATCGCAACAACGAAGGAGGCAATCAAGCATGCATGTGTTCCCAGAACGCGTGGAGGCCAAGCAGGTCAACGAAGGAGCCACCGAACGTGTTCTTCTGCCCCGCGATCAGTCTGCCAGCAAGATGGTGGAGGTCAAGCACCTGACGTTGGCGCCGCGTGGAGAAGCCGATGTCCCTGTCGATAAGGGCCTTGAATACGCGTTCTATGTGATCAACGGACGTGGCCTCATGCAAGGGGGTAACCGACAAGCAACGAGAGGCCGGATCCTCTACTCGGACACAGCGGTCTGGGCGCCTCATGGAGGTTTCGTGCTCTCCAACTCAGGGGAAGGGGAGATGAGGGTGCTCCTGATCTCGACAAAGGTGAATGGAGAGCATTACCGTTTTTCCCGCATCCGCATGAAGAACTTCCACCACGCGGAGGTCTGGTCGCTGGCGGGCTACGT
>CAZQHD010000035.1:0-17391 GCA_964593295.1 uncultured Thermotogae bacterium
CCGAGGTAATCGAGCCGCGTTTGGTGGAGGTGATCCGTTCCTGCAGTTCTCCCATCTCTGTGGCCAGCGTCGGTTGGTATCCCACCTCCGACGGCATACGCCCGAGCAGAGCGGACACCTCTGATCCGGCCTGGGCGAAGCGGAAAATGTTGTCGATGAACAGTAGAACGTCGGTCTCCTCCTCGTCGCGGAAGTACTCGGCGACGGTGACCCCGGTGAGCGCAACGCGGAATCGAGCCCCCGGCGGCTCGTTCATCTGTCCGTACACCAAGGCGGTGTTCTTCAGTACATCTGCTTCCTTCATCTCCAGATAGAGGTCGTTGCCTTCGCGGGTACGTTCTCCAACCCCGGCAAACACCGAGTACCCTTCGTGCTCATAGGCAATCGAACGGATCATCTCCATGATCAACACGGTCTTCCCGACCCCGGCGCCACCGAACAACCCGATCTTCCCACCTTTCGGGAAGGGGGCCACCAGATCGATGGACTTGATCCCGGTTTCGAAGATCTCGGTTTCGGTCTCCTGGTCCATCAGGGTCGGAGCCTTGCGATGGATCGAGTTTCGCTTGATTCCCTCGGGGAGCGGGCGTTCGTCGATGGGATCGCCGACAATGTTGATCAGGCGCCCCAGCGTCTCTCGTCCCACGGGCACGGTGATCGGCCCGCCGGTACCGACAACCTCAGTTCCTCGTGCCAACCCATCGGTGGAGTCCATGGCGATCGCTCGGACAAGGTTGTCCCCCAGATGCTGAGCAACCTCAAGGATCAGATCCTTTCCGTCATCCCGTTGGATGCGCAATGCGTCGTTGACGCGAGGAAGCTCTCCTTTGGCGAACCGAGCGTCGATGACGGGTCCCTTGATCTCCGTGACAGTGCCCAGCGTCTGTTGTGCTTCCATTCCCTCACTCCTTGCGTTCGCCTCGCAGGGCCTCTGCCCCACCGATGATGTCAGCGATTTCCCGTGTGATAGCATGTTGTCGCGCTTTGTTGTACGCGCGCGTGAGGACCTTCACTAGATCCTCCGCGTTGTCGGTGGCTGCCTTCATTGCCTGCCGCCGTAGAGCATCCTCTGAGGTCTTGGTCTCGATCATGGCAGCGTAGAGCGAGCCGCGCAGCAGCATCCGTAACGCCAGATCCAACAGATCAGCGGCCTCGGGATCGATGAGATCGTCGTTGGATTCCGCGTCGAGAGAGATGGGAAGAAACGGTTCTACCACGAGCGACTGGGACAGATCTGACACGAAGCGCATGTACATCAGGTCGATCCGGCCGACCTCTCCCTGTTCATACAGCGAGATCAGCTCGTCGGCGATGCGAGTGGCTACAGACTCCGTAGGCTGATCATACACGTGGGTATAGGTGCGGATCGGGGTTACGTTGCGCCGCGCGAAGTACGATCGCGCCTTCTCCCCGCCGAGGAGAAGGCGACCGTCGGTTCCCAGAGAGACAAGATGCCTCTCCGCCTCTCGGTTGAGATCACCCTTGTAGCGTCCGCACAGCCCACGATCTGCGTTCAGAACGAACAATACATGTGCGGAGGACCTATTGGAAACCGTGAGTGGGTGGGCAGAGATCTCTGATGACACGCGACCGGCCACGCGTTGGGCGAGTTCTTCGAGCTGCTCAACGTACGGCCGGGTGGTCGTCAGCTGCCGTTTCCTCCGTGTGACCTTGGTCATGGCGATCGCATTCATCGCCTTGGTGATCTGCCCAATGTTGCGGATGTTGCCGATCCGTCCCTTGATTGCGCGAACGTTCTGTGCCATGCTCTCATCTCCTGCTGAGCCTTAGGAGGAGAATCGCTCCTTGAACTCCTCGACTGCTCGTTCCAGAGCGGCCCGTAGGTCATCGCTCAAGCGTTTCGTCTCCCGGATCTGCTCAAGGATCTCCCCGTGTGACTCCTTGACAAACCGTAGCCACGCGTCCTCGAATCGCGAGACCTCAGACACTTCGAGATTCGCAAGGTGATTGTTGACGGCGACGTACAGCGACAGGACCTGCTCCTCAACCGGCATCGGAGCGTACTGCTTCTGCTTGAGGATCTCCATCAAGCGGTCGCCGCGTGCGAGTTGGGCTTTGGACTCCTCGTCCAGATCGGACGAAAACTCGGCGAACGCCTCCAGCTCACGGTACTGGGACAGTTCCAGTCGGAGCTCGCCTGCGATCTGTGACATGGCCTTGATCTGTGCAGCCCCTCCCACGCGGGAGACGGAGTACCCGACGTTCATGGCGGGACGGAACCCCTGGTTGAACAGGTCGGTCTCCAAGTAGATCTGTCCGTCTGTGATGCTGATGATGTTTGTGGGAATGTACGCGGTAATATCCCCAGCTTTCGTCTCGATCAAGGGGAACGCGGTGAGGGATCCGCCTCCGTGCTTCTCCGACAGACGGACGGCTCGTTCCAGCAGTCGGGAGTGCGTGTAGAAGATGTCCCCCGGGTACGCTTCTCTTCCCGGCGGCCGCCGAAGCAACAGCGAGAGCTCGCGGTACGCGACGGCGTGTTTGGAGAGGTCGTCAAACACGACGAACGCATCCTGGCCGTTGTAGGTGAAGTGCTCCGCCATGGCGCAGCCGGCGTACGGAGCGAGATACTGCATCGGAGTCGGAGAATTGGCATCCGCCGAGACCACGATCGTGTACTCCATCGCCCCGTGCCGGGCCAACGTGTCGACAGTTCGTGCGACGGAAGATGTCTTCTGCCCGATCGCAACGTACACGCAGATGACATCTTGTCCTTTCTGGTGGATGATCGTGTCCAGGGCGATCGCCGTCTTGCCGGTGCGACGGTCGCCGATGATGAGCTCGCGTTGCCCTCGACCGATCGGTGTCAGCGCATCAATCGACTTCAGCCCAGTCTGCAGTGGCGTGTCCACCGGTTGGCGATCGATCACGCCGGGGGCGATGATCTCGGCCCTACGCATGACGGTTCCCTCTACGGGGCCCTTTCCGTCGAGAGGGCGTCCCAGCGGGTCGACTACGCGTCCGAGCAGCGCGTCTCCGGCCGGTGTCTCCAGCACCCGCCGGGTGCGTCGCACCTCATCTCCTTGTTGAATGCGCTCGGAGTCCCCGAACAGGGCAACACCGACCGAATCCTCTTCGAGATTCAATACCAATCCGTAGATCTCTTGAGGAAGCGCAACGATCTCCGAAGCCATGGCGTCCTGAAGTCCGTAGACACGGGCAATGCCGTCGCCAACTTCGACGACGACGCCGACCTCCTGCATCTGCAGGTCGTACTGCAGTCCCTTGATCTGCTCCCTGAGGATGGCTGTGATCTCATCCTTGCGAATCCCTGTCACCTGGGCCCCCTATCCTTCCATTTGCTTGCCGAGTTCAGCCAAGCGCGCGCGAACCGATCCGTCCAAAACATGCCCGTCTACTTCGATCCGAGCGCCACCGATCAACGAGGGTGCACACTGCTCGTCCAAGACCACAGATCGCTTCACCGCTTTCTCTATTCGCGTGCGCACGCGGGTCCGATCCTCCTCCGACAAAGGTTGGGCGGTGAGGATTCGGACTCGAAGCGTATGTTCAGCTTCGGTGCGAAGTGATACGAACTCCTCGTAGATGAGGTCGATGTACGTCTCGCGTCGGTTTCGCACCAGGATGCCCAACAGACAGCGTATCCTCTCTGAGACGTTCGGAAAGGCTCGGTCAAAGAAGCGTTCCTTCTCTTCCTGCGGCACCAGAGGATGGGCTAGATAGCGATACGCTTCCTCGACGGACGAGATCTCCTCCGCCAGGGATGCCAGCTCTCTCCCGGTCAGATCGAGGGTTCCGTCCTCGGCTGCGACCTCGTGTACGGCCTGGGCGTACCGCCGGGCAATCTCCTGAGACCTCACCTCTCCGCCCCCAGTGTCTCCTGGTCGACGGCTTCCAGGAGCTGATCCAGCAGTCTTTGGTGATCCTCAACACGAATCTCACGATCCAGAACCCGCTCGGCTCCGAGAATCGTGATCTGGGCGTACGCCTCGCGAAGCTCACGAACCATCTTGTCCCGTTCCTGTTCGAGCTGCCGCTTGCTGTCCGAGACGATCCTCGAAGCGTCTGCCTTGGCAGCCTCCCGGGCGGAGGCAATGATTCGCTCCGCCTCCTTCCGGGCATCGTTCAGCACATCCTCGGCGTTGTCACGCGCCTGACGGAGCTCTGCCTCTCGTTGGGAGGCCAGCGCTTCCGCTGTCTGCTCCGACTGACGGGCTGCGTGGATGCGTGCAGCGATCTGCTCTCGGCGACGGTCAAGGAACTCCAGGGCGGGCCTGAACAGGAGACGTCTCAGAATGTAGAGCAGAACGCCGAAGTTGATCACCCCGAGCAACAGAGTCCAGTTGATGCTCTCGACGATCTTTCCCCACTCGACGGACATCTCTCTCCCTACACGACGAACAACAGGACGATGGCGATCAGGAGCGAGTAGATGCCTGTGGACTCGGTGATTGCCTGGCCCAGCACCATGGTGCGCATCAGGGCACCCTGCATCTCCGGTTGTCGTGCCATCCCATCCAGCGCATGGGCCGCAGCGATCCCCTCACCGATCGCTGAACCGATCGCACCAATCCCCATACATAGGCCTGCTGCAATGTACTTCGCAGCCAAGGCGATATCTGCACCGGAGATCCCGGCGACGATGGTTTCAACTTCGTTGGGCATGCTCCCTCCTTAACTCTCTACCGCGACGTTGATGTAGGCGACCGCAAGAATGGCGAAGACGAACGCCTGGATCACGCCGAAGAACAGGCCGAACACAAGGTTCAAGAACGATGGAACGACGATGGGCGCGAATTTCGCGGTCACCACCGTCACCAGGATCGTTCCCGCCAACATGTTCCCGAACAGACGAAACGCATGAGACATCGGTTTGGAGATCTCTCCGATGATGTTGAGCGGCAATAGAAACGGGATCGGCTCCAGGTACCCCTTGCAGTAAGCCTTCATTCCCTTGGCGCGTATGGCGAGCACCTGGGAGAGAATGAAGACCATCAAGGCCAGTCCCAAGGTGATGTTCAGATTCTGCGTAGGAGGGGTGAGACCGGGGAACACGCCCATCCAGTTACTGAACAAGACAAACAGAAATAGCGTAGAAATAAACGGGAACAGCTCCCGCGCCAACCGCTCGGATGAGAAGCTGGACGTCAGCTGTCCCTGCAGAAGATCCATGAGCGCATCCAACGCGGCATGAACACGGTTGGGGTACTCCTCTACGGACTGCTTCAGCGCTCTACGCAGCAACAGGGCGACGCCGATGAGAAGAACGATGACCACCCAAGAGATGATCATGGCTGTCTGGTCAAACGAGATCTGTAGGGTGCCCAAAGAGAGCGTCACAATCCGCTTCTGCCCAAGATGGGTCAGGGAGCCTGCAAGCTGTTCGAAGACCCTTTCGATCATCGTTTCTCCTGTTCTTCTCTGGATCCAGCCACGTGCAAGTTTATCTGGGCGAGCAGCAATCCTCCACAAGCCCCCAGCAGGATCTCTCGACCCCATGCAAGCCCGAGCGCAGCCAGGGCGACAGCCAGAAGAAGAAGCCGGCCGACGGCGGAGACGGCAACCATGCGCCGGGCGATGGATCCGCCCTCCCGCGTTAGGCTTCGGGCGATCTCTGCAATCAAGAAGAGGTTCCCTGCATAGAGACTGAACCCGATTACGGCACCCAGTGCCGCCGGAAACGATCGCAGCGCAAGCAAGACGAGCGATAAGGCAAGCGTGAGAAGGATCGCAGAGCGCCAGCGAAACAGATCACGTCTCATGAGTGTTCCGGACAGGCAGAGCCTCCATGGCCTTCCGTGATCATCAGATGGTCTGGATCTGGGTTGACTTCTCCTCGATCAGCGCATCGACCTTCTGCGAATACTCCTGGATGGTCTCATCGTTCTTCTCTCGGTGCTGATGGTGCAGATCTTCGGAGATCTCGTTGTCCTTCTTGAGCTGGTCAAGCCTGTCGTTGGCTTCGCGGCGGATGTTGCGCAGTGCGACCTTGGCTTCCTCTCCTCGTGCTTTGATCGCCTTGGTCAGTTCCTTTCTGCGCTCCTCGGACAGCTTCGGCACTTTCACGCGGATGACATGGCCGTCGTTCTCTGGGTTGAGGCCAAGATCCGCGCCGAGGATCGCCTTCTCCACCTCCTTCATCTGCGTCTTGTCGTATGGCTGAACGACCAGCAAGTTTGGATCCGGGGCGGCAATGGTCGCCATCTGTTTGAGAGGCGTCATAGCTCCGTAGTAGTTGATGATCACGTCCTCGATCATGGAAGGATTGGCGCGGCCGGTCTGGATCTTGCTCAGATTCGACTTCAGCGCTTCGAGGCTCCGGTCCATGTGGTCGAGCATATCTCTTCGAACGGTATCTGGCATGGCAACACCTCACAGGTATTTTAGTCCCAATCTAGAATGCCTGCAATCCTCATGCTGCACCCTTGACATCGGTCCGCCCGACATCGTATCTTGAGTGTAATGGCGGCTTATGCCGCTTTTGTCTTTTCCTCCGCAGGGCGACGCGCGAGAACGGCAGGGATTACGGTGAGGGCGGAGGTCACGCACACGACCATGGTCAAGGCGATCAGCAGGCCGAAATTCTGAAGTGCCTGAAACGCCGAGAAAGCCATGACCCCGAACCCCAACGCCAATGCTACGGCATTGTAGAGAATGCCGACGCCCGTCGTCTGCGCCGCTCGAATGAGCGCTGCATTTCGCAGGCCAGACTGCTGCATCTCTTCACGGATTCGCTCGATGAGATGAACGCCGTAGTCGATGCCGATACCGACGGTGATCGAGGAGATCATCAGTGTGGCGATGTCGAGCGGCTTCCCGAACCATGCCATGATGCCGAAGTTCAGTAGCACAGTGAGCAGGAGAGGGATCATGCTCAGCAAGCCTGCGTAGATCGACCGCATGAGCAGGATCACGATCAGCGTCGCGGCCACGATGGAGGTCAGCAGGCTGGTGAGCTGGCTTCGTGCAATCGAGCGAAACATGCTCGCCTGAATGCGGGTGGGGCCGACCAGGCGAACGCTGGCCAGTCCCTCAAACCGGTCTTCCAGGTAAGCGGTCGTGCGTTTCACCAACGAAGCTTGATCTACGCCCGATTGCAGACCGTGAAGTCCGATCATCTGGCCGGCGGAGTAGTCGGAAAGCGCGAGAGAACCCAGCGTGCCTCCTTGAAAACCGAACAAGAGAAGGAGCTGGGAGACCATTGCTTGGCTCTCGGGGACGGTGTAGAACTCGGGGTCGTCGGCGTGAAATCGCTGGTTCATCTCTCGCACGATCGTGGCCAACGAGAGGACTTTCATCACGCCTTGTGATCGGAGGTTGTCCTCCAGGTCAACCAACGCTTGCATCAACTCCGGGTCCTTTAACCCGTCCCGACGATGTGTGTCCACTTCGATCATCATCTGGTTCGATCCGGAGAACAGGCGGTCGAGGCCGTCCATTGACTGTGCTGCGGGATGGGTGCTCCCCAGAAAGGCGCGCTGCGAGGTCTCGATCTGTACGCGCGGAATCGCGGACGCAAAGACAGCGCACAGCGCAAGCGCGACGACCAGCACGGTCCAGCGATGGCGAGCCGCCGCTCCCACTAGAATGCCCAGTCCGCCCGCCAGCCGACGCGGCCCGGTCGTCCATTGGATGCGGCGTGGAGCAGGAACCAGCAGGAGAATGGCAGGGATCAGAAGCAGCGAGAGAACCATGGCGGCGAGGATGCCGACCGCGGTGAACAGGCCGAACATCCGTTGCGGGACCATGTAAGCGTTGAGAAGAGAGAGAAAACCCACGGCCGTGGTCAACGAGGTGACCACCACCGGGCGCTTCATCGCGATCATGGTCAGACGCAGTACTTCCCGCTTGTCGGATTGGCTGGACAACGTCTCGCGGTACCGGTTGAGCACATGAATGCCGTCGGCAATTCCGATCGCCATCAGGAGCACGGGGAGGATGAACGAGAGCACCGTGATTGGTACATCGACCGCCGCCATCAGACCCACCGTCCATAGCACCGAGAGAGCCACCACCAAGAATGGGATGACCACCCCCCAGATCCATCGAAAGCTGAAGAAGAGTACCCCCACGATGACGAGGATCACTAAGGGAAGAAACACCTGAAGGTCTCTTCGCATGCTCCGCTGAAGGGTCAAATTCACGTACGGGAGGCCTGATAGACTGACGGAAATGCCCTGTTGACGATGGCTGCTTACCACCTGTTCCACCGCCGAGGCGAACGGGATCATCTCCGTGTTCGGCATAGGTTCCAGGTAGATGGCCAGCGCAGTCTCTGAAGAAGAGACGACGTAGTCCCGCAATGTGCCATCGTCGAGCACCGTCTGGCGGTAGGTCGCGATTTCCTCATCGGTGGCGGGCGCCTTGCCGCCGGGCGAGGCGGAACGAATCTGAATGGACGTCTCTGTTCCACGGATGACCTGGGCACTCAACGGCCCCACCATCTCCCGGACGATGGGCAGTGCCTTCAAGGCGCCCTCCAGCGTCTCTGTGAACGACAACGTATCCGCCCGGAACACACCACGCGGATCCTCGATCATCACGATGATACGAAGCTGTGAACCGAAGCGTGCTCGGGCCTCATCGGCGGCGATGACCGCAGGATCGCTTCGGTTGAGGTAGTTGGCAAAATCGACATCCGTTCGCAGGCTCGGGACAAACAGGATCGCCAGAAGGGTGACGGCGCCAGCAAAGACAATCACCGTCCAGGGATGATGGAGGGACCATTCGATGGCTCGATCGGCGGCGCGCGCCAGGAACGATGCTGCGTTCGACCTACGCATGCGGGGCCCCCGTGGTGGGAGTGAGTCCGCTCCAGATGAGATCGGCCAGCTCCCTCGGGGCGGCGGCGAGAATCTCCTCTGCCTCGTCCGAGGAGGCGAACAGCCAACACGCGGTCATGGTCTGCACTAACTCGAACAACATCTGCGCCACCACCCGTGGGTGACAAGGTCGAACCCTTCCTTCCGACACTCCGGTCCGGATCATCTCCGCGATGTGATCGATGGCCCGGCGTTGGAGAGAGAGAATCCTCTCTCCGAGGGTGCTGCCTCGATGGAAGCACTCCGTCAGCATCAGCCCGGACAGTTCTCGTCGTGCCTGGATCTCGGCGAAGTGGTTCTCTAGAAGGCATTGGATCTGATCTCGAACGGGCATATCCGTCTTCCCCAACGTCTCGAGGAACGCCATCCGGGAGATCAACCCCTGCTCGAAGACCGAGAGGAGTAGATCCTCCTTGCTCTTGAAGTGGTTGTAGATCGTGCCCACCGCAAGGCCGGCCTCCTGCGCGATCTGATGTACGCGGGCGCGATGAAACCCCTCGCGAGAGAACACACGTACGGCGGCTTTGCTGATCTTGGCTCGATTGTCCAACGGCGACTCCTTGAACGACGGAGGATGAATGAACGTTCATTCATCCTAGCGTACCCCTGATGTGGAATCAAGGAACCGGAGAGACTCTGCGGCATACTCGCGCTCAGCCGTCCGAGGCATGCGACGATTGACCGTGGATGCCCAGTTGCTTGAAGATCTCATCTGCGATCCAGATGGAGCTTGAGACCAGAAGGATCCAGACCCAATCGAGGGCTCGGAGCGGCTCCGTCCCGAACAGCAAGATGCCCAAGCGGGTTTGGACGACGATGAGCTGTAGTGCAACGGCTGCGCTGAGTCCAACCAGGAGCCAGCGGTTCGTGAGGGGTCCAACTGCGAAGACCGATTGGAATTGGGATCGAGCGTTGAGCGTCTGAAACCATTGGAAGGCGGCCAGTGTGGTGAACGCCATCGTTCGCGCGTACGCCAAGCTGTTGCTTTGCAGAGAGAGGGCGAACAGCCCGAGGGTTCCGACGGCCATGAGCGGGGTTAACAGTGCCATCCGACGGATCATGGGTGTCGTGACAATCGGTTCATCCGGGTCACGAGGCGGATGCTCCAACACATTGCCATGCTTGGGTTCTAGCCCGAGCGGAATGGTACACACACCATCCGTAACCAGGTTCACCCACAGGATCATCACCGCGGTGAGCGGTAGATCGAGGCCCAGCATCAGGGCACTGCTCAAGGTCAGGATCTCGCCCAGATTGGTGGCCAGCAGGAAGAAGATGACCCGGCGAAGGTTGCTGTAGATGGATCGTCCCTCTTCGACTGCGGCGATGATGGTGGAGAAGTTGTCGTCTGTGAGCACCATGTCTGCGGCCTCCTTGGCCACTTCGGTGCCGGCTTGTCCCATGGCAATTCCGATGTCGGCGCCCTTAAGGGCCGGTGCATCGTTGACACCGTCCCCGGTCATGGCCACGACCTCACCACGGGCCTTCAGGGCCTCCATGATCTTCAGCTTGTGGGCCGGGGACACGCGGGCAAAGACGCCGTGTTTCAGGGCGGCCTCAGCCAGTTGCTGATGATCCATGGCTTCGACATCCTGGGCGGTCAACGAGTGGCTGCTCTCGGTAATTCCGACCTGCTGAGCGATGGCGTGGGCGGTGAGCGCATGATCTCCGGTGATCATCACGGATCGGATGCCGGCGGTCTTGGCGGCGGCGACCGCCGGGGCACTCTCTGCGCGGGGCGGATCGATGATTCCCCAAAGTCCGACCAGGGTCAGTCCTTGCTGAATCTCAGACTCCTCCAGGTGGTCTTGCGCACTCGGTCGCTCTCGGTACGCGCCGGCCATCACCCGTAAGGCGTCCGCCGCCATCTCTTCGTTGATGGAGAGAAACTGGCGTCGATGCTTGTCCTCTATCGGCACGGCCTCTCCGTCCATCATGATGTGAGAGGCAAACTCCAGCAGCCGATCGGGCGCTCCCTTAACGAAGGCGATCCGCCCGCGTCCATCCGCCTTCGCGTGGAGCGTTCCCATGGCCTTCCGGTCGCTGGAGAACGGGACCTCCGCCAGACGGGTCGATGGATCGGACAACGTGTTTGGGTCGATCCCACCCTTGGTGGCGGCGACCAGCAGGGCGGCTTCACTGGGGTTTCCGCTGGCCTGCCGGCCGTCGTCGGTTGAATGCATCCGTGCGTTGTTGCACAGCACGCCGATACGTAGGAGCATCTTGAGGGTCAAATCCGAGGAGGGTGCCGTATCGGCCTCGGGAACGATCTCCCCATTCGGGCGATACCCCTCTCCGGTGACCCGGTAGGCGCGGCCTCCGGCCCATATTCTGCGAACGGTCATCTGGTTCTCGGTGATCGTCCCCGTCTTGTCTGAGCAGATCACCGTGGTTGATCCCAAGGTCTCCACCGCCGGCAAGCGGCGGATGATCGCTTGGCGATCGGCCATGCGACGAACGCCCAAGGCCAGAGTGACTGTGATGACCGCCGGTAGCCCCTCTTTAATTTTTAATACGACGACGGCCACCGAGAACAGCAGCATCTCAAGGGCTTCATAGCTTCGCAGCATCCCCAAAACGAACACCACGCCTGCCCATCCAACGCCCAGCAGTCCGAGGACGATGCCCAGCCGATGCATCCTCTGTTGAAGAGGGGTCTTCTCCCTCTCGGTGGTTCGGACTTGACCGGCGATCTGGCCCATCTGGGTCTGCATCCCGGTCTCGACCACCACCGCGCGCCCGCGTCCGCCGGTGACGTGGGTCGACATCCACACCATGTTTCGGCGATCGGCGATCGGTGTCTCTTCTTCCAATAGGTCAGCCTCTTTGGCCACCGGTTCTGATTCTCCGGTGAGCGCGGACTCATCGACACGAAGCTCACGGAGGGAGAGGAGACGGGCATCGGCAGGAATGCGATCTCCAGTCTCTAGGAACAGAATATCGCCCGGGACCACGTCGTGGGCGTCCACCTTCACTGTTTCTCCGGCGCGCAGCAAGCGGGCGTGCGGTGCGGCCATTCGACGAAGGGCGGCGAGCGCCCCTTCGGCTCGCCACTCCTGCACGAATCCCAAGGCCGTATTGAGCAGGATGACCCCGACGATGACTGCCGCGTCGAGAGACTTTCCTGCAATCAGCGAGAGCGCGGCCGCTCCCATCAACAGGTAGATCAGCGGATTGTTGATCTGGTGGGCGATCAGTCGCCAAGGGCCGGCGACAGCCTCTGCCTTCAATTCGTTGGGTCCCACCGTCTCCCAGCGCTGCCGGGCTTGCTCTTGGGAGAGGCCGCGGTCTGACGACTCCGTGCGGCGGAGAATCTCTTCGGTGTTGATCGTATGCCACGGGGTCGGGTGGTCGCTGTTCATGGGCATCTCCTGACGGGAATGGCAGTCTGCCCCCAGAGTGACGTCCTTTCAAGGATAGCTGTCCGCCCCTCGGGCGGCAAGAAGATGCGCAGACAGCCGCGACGTTCACGGCGTGCGTTTCACCCGAGGACGACACGCAGGTCTCCATGATCGCGTTCGACTGGGAGACCTGCGGCAAGAGGGTTGCCAGCCCTCGGACGGCGGAAGCTGTGCCTCTAGTAGTACGTCGTGGTCACATTCTGGATGAAGAGGCCTGAGCATCCTCTCCCGTAGTGCTCCAACGCAAGGACCACCGAGCGGTACTGCATCGTGATATCGATCAACCCCCACACCAGGGTTCCAGTCCCCAGCATGCCGGTCAGATCGATGTACTCTGCCTCGTACTCTGCTAGCGTTAGCTCGCGGGAGTAGAGGCTGTATCCGCTGCGGTTGTACACGTTGACGGTGCATGCTGTGCTCTCGGGCCATGGGTTCATCACGATCGCCGCGGTGCGCGAGTTGCCGGCCTGAGAGTAGTACGCACCGGTCCAGAAGGGATCGGAAGAGTCAAGAGAAGGGATCTCGCTGAGAATCGTGTCGATCGAGACAGTCTCGCCATCCAACGAGTACTCCAGGCCCAGAATCAGGGGCCGAGTGCTGTTGACCGTTGCCAACCCCCAGGATGTATCGGTACGAGGGACTACGTCCCCCAGGAACACGAACCCTGCTTCGGCCGAACCGAGGGTCTCCGACGCCGACCAGAGTCTGGATCCGAAGGCGTCGTACACCGTGATCACGAAGGTCGCGGAGTCGAACATCGGGTTGAGGAAGTTGATCTCCAAGTCCCGTCCTCCGGATAGATCGTAGTAGAACGCATACGAATGCTGGGCGATCGCCCCGAACGTGAAGACCACCAACAATGCCAAGAACAGCGTACACTGCTTCATGATACTCCTCCTTACGATGGGTCCATGGACAGACTACCCCATCCATGGCGTGGAGGGAAGATGGTCGATCAACGATCGCCCGAAGGCTTGATGGGCCTCGAAAGCTACCACTTCACCTGCGCGAGCAGGGAGATCCTCTCGAGAATCTGATCCTGAGGGCTAAGTGACCAACTCACGGCGATCGTTCTGCGCGAGGTCGGCTTGTGCGTGAGGGAGAAGGACATCTCCGCGAGACCTTCTTCTGTCCACAGGGACGACAGATCTACCGTCAGTGTGCCGCAGGATCCCAGCGGAAGACGGCCCGTTGCCTCTCCTTGTAGCCAGTACGTCTTGCGGATCCAGGTCTCTTCATCGAGGCAGGCAGTGATTTCGAGCGTGCAGTCATCGATTGCCCACGATAGCATGGCTTTGGAGATTCTCAGCCCGGAGAGCGCCAAGGGGCCGTCCCATGTGGTGAGCAGTGTGAGTTCCAACGCGTCCGAACAGAGCGTGACCGGCATCAATAAGTTGTGCGTCACAGTGATCACGGTGTCATCCACGGAGTGTGCCAGCTCGAGATCCAGTAACAGCCACGGAGCTGTGTCGAACGTCAGGTCGGAGAGAGACAGCGTGAACTCATCGAAGCCGCCTTGATTGAGGGCGATCTCGACCTCCGAATCGACCCCGCACCAAGAGGAGGCGATCTCAAACTGCGTGTCGTGGAAGACGAGCACGCACGAACCGGTCCGTGCCCGCCAACGAGCGCGGGCGGACAGTTCCCCGATGCCCGCTGTGTGTTCCGCCTCCAAGATCAACCAGTTGGTGCTGCGGGTCAGTTTGGGCGTCAGTGTGAGTGTCTTCGCATTGTCCCGCCAGCGCAGACGCGTGACCCAGTCGCGGAATCGGTGTAGATGAGGCTCGAAGCGTAAGTCGGACTTGATATCCACCTGGCCGAATGCGCAGAGCAAAGTGAGGTTCTGCTGTCGCCAGGCCCCTCGGTCGACCACTGTACGCGTGCGCATCTCCCACTCCCCCAGCGCCAGCCCCACCGTGAAGTCGGTCTTGAGCTCGATCGACGCTGGCGCGAGATCCGCGGTGAGGGTTGATGTCCACGTGCCGGAGCTCTCCGGGGCGGCGGTCGCCTGCAGAGACAGGAGCAAGAGGAGTGCGATTGTCGAAATCGCTCGGGACCAAGCGCAGCGGCGAAAGAATGAGCTATACTGACCATATAACCTCATAGATCACAGGATAACAAAACGAGGATTCGAGGTCAAGCAAACGAATGGGGACACATACCGATTTTCTGGAAGAAAACCGGTATGTGTCCCCGAAACTGTCCGCCGAGATGCTCGCTAGACCTCAGCCGACCCCTTCGGGTCGGTTGGGGACATCGTACAGGATGTCGTCGAGCGGGTGCCTATAAAGCCCTTGCTCCAACCGGTTCTGGTCGAAATAGTGACCCATGAAGCCGATGGAGCGGCCGAGGACGAACAGGGCGTTGAAGGTGCCCATCTTGATCATCTGATCGATCTCGGTGTCGCTGAAGCTCAGCTCCTTGAGCAGATCCACCAGCAGCACGCCGATGGTGCCGTCCACGTTCAGGATCAGATTGCTCTTCTTCTGGGTGGTGACGGCCTCCACGCTGAGCGCGTAGTTGAGCACAGGCGTGTCCTTGAAGTTCGCCCGGGCGAAGTCCTTCATCAGTTCGACGCGCTTGTCGGGGTTCTCCAGCGTCTTCAGCTTGTGGCCGATGCCTTGGATCATGACGTTCTTGTCCTTCATGGCGGCGATGAACTCGCGTGGGGCGAGGTTGTTGCGCAGCCCATACAGGAAGTGCTCGGCAGCTCCGTTGACGGCACCGCCGAAACGAGGGCCGATGGTGAGGATGCCGGTGACCAGCGAGCTGATCAGATCCTTACCCGCTCGCGCGGTGACGATCGTGTTGTGGGCACCGGACACGGCGGCGCCGTGGTCGGCGATGATTTGGATGATCATCTCAAGGAAGTCGCGCGCGTACTGAGGAATGACGCGCTTCAGCCACAGCAGGCCAATCACGCCCCCGATGCCGAGTTTGCGCTCGATGACTTCGGTAATGGGCATGCCGCAATAGGTGTGCACGTCTCCGGATTCGTCGCAGATGGTCGAGATGAAATGGGTCGGCTTGCGGACCAGGCCTTCGGCCACGGCTTGCTTGTAGTCCATCGGCACGTGCGGCGGTTCGACGTCCTTGGCAGGGACGATGGTACCGTCGGAAACCAGATTCTCGTAGGTCTGCTGGATCTTCTCGGCATAGTCGTCAAACGAGTTCGGTACCACAACGCCAGCGGCTCGAAGCGCTTCGTTCTTGGCATCCGCGGTTTCATCTGCAGCCCCCGCCTTGGCGCCGGCATGGCCGAACTGCACCTGGCCAGGCAGCACCTTGGCGCATGTGCCTGTTGACCACATGACAAGAGGCTTGGTCAACCGGCCGTCTTTGATGGCAGCGGCAATCGCATGTTCGGCGGTTCCGCCGATCTCGCCTAGACACACGCACATCTTAATTTCAGGATTCTGCTCGTAGCGCAGCAAGTGGTCGAGCAGGCTGGTGCCGGGGTAAGCGTCGCCGCCGATGGCGATGCCTTCATTCACGCCGTCTGTGGCACGTGAGATGATGTTGTAGGCTTCGTTCGACATGCCGCCGGACACGGAAACGAACCCGACAGAGCCGGGGCGATAGAGCTTGGCCATCTTGATGTTGTCCATCGTGCCCGCGGTGTTGCCGATCTTGAACGCACCGGCCTTGATCCCGCCGACCGTGGCCGGGCCGATGATCCATTTGCCCTTGGCCTTGGCTGTGGCGGACAGGATGCGCGCATGCCGCTCGGGCACGCCTTCGGCGATCACGGCAATGGTGCGGATCGTTTCAGTTTCCAGCGCTTCCATCGTGGTGTCAAACGACGAGCGCTGCGAGGCGAAGTTGACCATGACGTCTGCCTGTGGAAACGCGCGGACTGCGTCCGCGATCGACGTGACTCGGGGGATGGTGATCTCGCACGTGCCCCAGAAGAACTTCTCGAAGCCGCCTCGTGCCGGTGTAATCATGGCCACGACGCTGGGCTCGTCCTTACGGCAGAGGTAGTCGAAGTCGAGCATGCGCTGTACAGCCGCTGTCTGAGCGCCGTAGATGAACGCCTTGGTGTCGCGTGAGAAGAGGTCGTAGTTCTGCATTAGTTCCCTCCCGTAAGCGCCATCGAGACGATGCGCGTCATGTGTGTTTCCGGGCCATAGACCTCCACCGGGACGTCCATCTCTTCGCACGCACGGCGGATGTTCTCCAGGCCTTCGACGTAGTTGGGTCCGGCGCGGCGCACGTAGATCCTGACATGGTTCTCGTGAAGCTTGTCTTTGTAGGCCGTGAGTGCCTGGATGATGCCGGTAAACGTCTTGGCGACATCGGTGAAGTTGGCGATACCGCCGCCGATGAGCAGGTACTTCTCCCGGCCTCGTGGATCGGGCTTCCGCGTCATCAGATCGAGCAGTGTCTTGGCGTACTCGCAGGTCAACTCAGTGGTGGGATTGCCCGAGTATTCACCGTAGCACGCAAGTTCCTCGGCAAACCCGAGATCGACGACGGTGTCGGCATAGATCACGCTGGCACCGCCACCAGCGACCATCGGCCAGACGCGGCCGTCGGGGTTGAGCACGGTCAGCTTGAGGCTGGCACCGGTCTTCTCATCCAGCGAGGCAATGTACGCTTCCTCGGGGGTTGCGGTGGAGCCGAACGCCTTAGGAAACTCGATCGTTCCCCACTTCTCGGCGCACTGGAACGCCGCGGTATCGTCGAGCTTGGCTACAGTGTCCAGAGGAGCAATCGTTCCCTGGACGAGCGTGATCGGGTTGAACTCGAGATACGTGAAGTGATAGTCCACGTAGACGTTGTACAGCGTCTCAATGAACGCGGCGACCCGACCCTTGTCTTTCATCTCAGGCAGCTCGGACTCCAGGCGTCGAGGGTCGAGGGTGTTCAGCAACGGGACATCAACGGTCACGACGGAGTCCCACACCGACTCGATCTCGACGCCGCCCTGCGTGGAGAAGTGGATTCTGTCCGCCTCATGTCCGGCAGTGAACGCCAGGTAGTACTCGGCTTCATGAGGAACGAACGGTTCAATCAGAAAGTGAGTCAGCGTTCCGGTGGTCTGTCCGCCTGCGCCTTCGATCGTGACCTGCCGGTTCCTCCGCTCGTCAATCCAACTCGCGACCTCATCGAACGTCTTGTTCACCAAGAGCAGGTTGTTCTTGCCGCGCTTGCCGAACAGCTGGTCCGGCTTGCAGACCAGC
>CAZQHD010000036.1:0-17204 GCA_964593295.1 uncultured Thermotogae bacterium
CGCAGATCCACACGATCCAGAAACGGCCCGGAAAGCCGATGATGGTATCGATGAAGGTCCCTAGGGCTGCACGTACAAGGTCGAGTTGAGTCACCGAGGAACCCACACGGACACGGGTTCATCGCGGCAACCAGTGCGAACGAAGAGGGATACCGAACAGCGATTCCCGCCCGCGAAATCAGGATGGAGCGCTCTTCCAGAGGCTGTCGTAGTGTCTCCAGGACACGTCGATCGAACTCGGGGAGCTCATCCAAGAACAGGACGCCGTGATGCGCTAGGCTGATCTCTCCCGGACCCGGGATCCCGTGCCCGCCCCCGACCATGCCCGCATACGAGATGGTATGATGCGGAGCGCGGAACGGGCGCTGACGAACGAGCGCCTGTCCCGTCTCAAGCATCCCGGAGGCGCTGTAGATGCGCGTCACCTCCAGTGCCTCCTCGAACGTCAGCCGCGGCAGAATCTCAGGCAGACACGCAGCCAACATGCTCTTGCCCGAACCAGGAGGCCCGACCATGAGCAGATTATGCCCACCGGCCGCCGCGATCTCCAAGGCCCGCTTCGCTTGCCGCTGTCCGCGCACCTCCGCCAAGTCGTGGCCTCGCCCCACCGGAGGATCCTCAAAAAGTGCAGATCGCCGCGCCTCCACGGGAGCGATCTGGCACTCCCCGACAAGATGCCGCCGCGCTTGGGCCAGCGTACGCACCGGATAGACCGGAACCTGTGAGGCCACGGCGGCCTCCTGCGCATTCTCCTGCGCGACGATGATGCCGTCGATGGGCGGCGCTGTCTCCATGGCGATGGGAAGAACCCCGCGAACACTGCGGACCTCACCGCTGAGCGCCAACTCCCCCAGGTACAGATACCGACGGCCATGATCGGAGATCTGTTGTGTGGCCATCAGGATGGCCACCGCAATCGGTAGGTCGAACCCGACCCCCTCCTTGCGGAGATCGGCTGGCGCAAGGTTCGCCGTGATCCGCCCTGGCGGGAACCGAAATCCCGAGTTCTTGATGGCACTCCGGATCCGTTCCCGGCTCTCCGAGATCTCCTTCTCAGGAAGCCCCACAATGTGAAATGAGGGCAGTCCGCCGGACACGTCACACTGCACTTCGATCAGATGTGCCTCGATGCCCACCACGATTCCACTCAAGACCTTTGAGAGCATGGGTCGTCGACCTGAAATGCATCGCGGTGTAACTGCACACCGGCAGGAGACACCGTGATGACATCGAAGCGCGCCGGAAGATCACATTCCGTCTGGGCCATGAACGCACTGGCGGCACGGATGATGCGTCTCTGCTTGGCCACCGTCACGGCCGCCGCGGCTCCACCGTATTCGTCACCTGTGCGGGCCTTGACCTCCACGAACAGGAGAACGTCTCCCTGTCGAGCGATGACATCCACTTCGCCCGCCCGCGTACGCCAGTTGCGCGCCACGATCCGGCATCCTCGCGCACGCAGAAGGGCACACGCCACATCCTCCGCCTGCGCCCCATGCATCATTGCCATCGCCTCTCCTTTAGCTTATCCTATCTCATCTCCTCCTTCCTTATCAACTCCCCTTCACGCGCGTTGCTCCTGTTCAGGAACTGACGTATACTGCTTCACACCATCCCAACGGGGGATCCATGCGTCACCAACTGACCTGTCTTTGCCCCATCGAGCCCGATCCCACGATCGTCGATCTAATCCTCTCCGGATCGTGCATCGAGGCCCGCATCCCTCTCTCCGGAGAGAACGTAGAGGCTCTGCACCAGTCCTCGGAGCGAAGGCGGTTGGCAATCCCGGGGTTTGTGAACGCGCACACCCATCTTCCCATGGTTCTCTTCCGCGGACTGGCCGATGATGTCCCGCTCCAAAGCTGGCTGCACGACTACATCTGGCCGCTGGAACGTCGTCTCAGCCCCGAGGATGTCTACTGGTGCACCTTGCTCGCCCTCTCGGAGGGGATCCGAAGTGGAACCACGGCCTTCGCCGACATGTACTTCCACTGCGACGGAATCGCCCAGGCCGTGGAGGAATCGGGCGTACGCGCCTTGCTCTCCTACGGAATGGTCGCGCCCTCCCTTGAGATGGGAGGCGCGGAAGAGATTCGACGAGCCGCTCAGTTGGTTCGAGAGTGGAACGGACAGGCGCACGGCCGGATTCGGATCGCCCTCGCACCCCATGCGGTCTACACGTGTGGAGAGGACGTCTGGCGCCTCGCGATCGAGACCGCTCAAGCTCTGGATGTCCCGATCCATACCCACCTCTCGGAGACACGGTCCGAAGTGGATGACTGGAAAGCTCGTACGGGTATGTCGCCCGTGCGGTTTCTGCACCACCTCGGCGCGTTCTCCGTCCCCACACTGGCCGCACACTGTGTGCACGTCTCAGCGGAGGACATCGCCCTGCTTGCCGACTCACACGTGACCGTGGCCCACTGCCCGAAGAGCAACGCCAAACTTGGCAGCGGCATTGCCCCTGTGCCCGAGATGCAGGCTGCGGGGGTCCGCATCGCTCTGGGGACCGATGGAGCGGCCTCCAACAACCGATTGGACATGCTGGAAGAGCTTCGGGCGGCATGGGTACTTCATCGCGCCCGAAGCGAGGACGCCGCCGTGCTCGGCGCCGACGATCTACTCGGCATCGCTGTCCACGGCGGGCGTCACCTGCTGACCCAAGCGCCGTGCGGACTCCAGGAAGGCGATCCCGCGGACGTTGTGATCCTCCAGGGCGACACGATCGAATCGGCACCATCGCCGGAGACGGGGGCGGGAGCGCTTGCCTACACGGCGGTGGCGGCTGACGTGACAGATGTCTATGTCGATGGACAACCACTCCTGCAGCGTGGAGAATTACAGACAATCGACGAAGACCGGGTAAGATACGAAGTACGTCATCGGCTTCATCGGATCAGGGACAGGTAGCCCTCTCTGGGAAAGCGGGACATCCCTTCCTCGGATACGGGCGAAAAGGAGAAAGAGCATGGGACTGAGTCCTGACAGGAAAGCAGACATTGTTCGAGAGTACGGGAAACAGGAAAACGACACCGGTTCAGCCGAAGTGCAGATCGCGTTGCTGACGACCCGCATCACCGATCTTACGGCACATCTCAACCAACACAAGAAGGATTTCAGCTCGCAGCGCGGGCTTCGGAAGATGGTCGGCCAACGTCGACGGTTGCTCAAGTATGTCAAACGCCACGACCTGACAACATATCGCCAATTGCTTGAGCGGTTAGGCATAAGAGGAGTTTAGGTATTCCATGTACATTCGAGAGAGCATCGACTTCAACGGCAAAGAGCTTAGCCTGGAGACAGGGAAGATCGCGCGACAGGCAACAGGAGCCGTCCTGGTAACGCACGGGGATACACACGTCCTTGTCACCGTCGTCACCGCCGAACCCAGGCAAGATATCGGCTACTTCCCGCTACGCGTCGACTACGAAGAACGCTTCTACGCCGCGGGCAAGATTCCGGGAGGGTTCTTCAAACGCGAAGGCCGTCCCAGCGACGCGGCCATTCTCACCGGCCGAATGATTGACCGTCCCATCCGACCTTTGTTCCCTGACGGCTACAACGATGAGGTCCAGATTGTGGCCACTGTGCTGTCGGCCGAACCAGACTATCCACCCAATGTGATGGGAATCCTGGGTGCATCCGCCGCGCTGGCCATCTCCGACGCTCCCTTCCTGGGACCGATCGCCGGCGTGCGGATCGGGCGGAAGGACGGCGAGTTCGTCGTCAACCCCGATCTTGAGACACAAGACACCTGCGGCGTCGAGATCACAGTAGCCGGCACCAAAGACACCGTCACCATGATCGAAGGCATGATGGATGAGCTTTCCGAAGAGGAAGTGGTCGAGGCCATCGAGATGGCTCACGCCGCCATTCGTCGCCTGATTGTGCTTCAAGAGCAGTTCGCCGCCCGGGTGGCAACCACCAAGAAGACAGTGCCCGCACAGCCGCTGAAGGATGAGCACACGGCCACGCAGGTCCGCGAGTTGGTTTGGGATCAGTTCAGCACGCTGCCGACGCTCCCCTCCAAGCAGGCCCGCAGCCAGTTCTTAACCACACTTCGCGAACAGACCGTTGAGAAGCTGGTCCCCGATCATCTCGATCCG
Source organism: uncultured Thermotogae bacterium (assembly GCA_964593295.1). Lineage (GTDB taxonomy): Bacteria > Bipolaricaulota > Bipolaricaulia > UBA7950 > UBA9294 > SPBW01. Next base: position 4,107 of record CAZQHD010000036.1, read on the forward strand.
GAGGAAGTACAGGCAAGGACGGCGGCCGTCAATCAGGCGGTGGACGAGATCCTGCGCGAACATATGCGAACACAGATCCTGGAGCGGGGCGTCCGGTCCGATGGTCGCAGACCCGAGGAGATTCGGCCCATCGAGTGTGCCGTGGGTGTCCTTCCGCGCGCCCACGGATCATCTCTGTTCACGCGCGGCGAGACGCAGAGCCTGGGCATCATCACGCTGGGGGCCACCCGCGGAGACGAACAGATCATCGATCAGATGATGCTGGATGGACGGAAGCGCTTCATGCTGCACTATAACTTCCCGCCGTTCTGCGTTGGCGAAGTCGGCCGCATCGGCTCTCCTTCACGTCGTTCGGTCGGGCATGGATACTTGGCTGAGAACTCCCTGAAGGCGGTTCTGCCGTCCGAGGAAGACTTCCCGTATGTCGTCCGTATCGTGTCTGAGATCCTTGAGTCCAACGGATCCTCGTCCATGGCCACCGTATGCAGCGCGTCCCTGGCTATGATGGACGCCGGGGTGCCCTTGAAGCGAGCCGTTGCCGGCATCGCCATGGGCCTGATCGAAGACCCCGTGACGAGAAAGCGGGTCATCCTGACCGACATCCAAGGTTCCGAGGATCACGATGGCGACATGGACTTCAAGGTCGTCGGGACCCGTCAGGGAGTCACGGGGTTCCAGCTCGACGTGAAGGTGGGAGGCATCGACCGGGTCACGATGAAGGAGGCGCTGGAGCAGGCCAAACGCGCTCGCATGGCGATCCTGGACGTGATGGAGCGAACGATCATCGAGCCCAGGACCGAGCTGTCCCCGCATGCGCCGAAGCTCTCCACCATGCAGATCCCGATCGAGAAGATCGGCGCTGTCATCGGACCCGGCGGCAAGATGATCCGTCAGATCATCGAGGAGACCGGAGCGGAAATCGACATCTCAGACGATGGGACCGTGAAGATCGCCGGGGTGAATGGCGAAGCCGTGTCGGCGGCCATGGAGTGGATCCGTGACCTGACCACAGAACTCGAAGTGGGTACGGTCATGCAGGTGAAAGTGACGCGGATCGTCGATTTCGGCGCGTTCGTCGCGCTCAAGAACGGCTCCGAGGGGTTGGTGCATGTCTCCAACCTTGCAGATGGCTACGTAGACAATGTCCGTGACATCGTCAGCCCGGGCGACGAGATGACGATCGAGGTGATCGGCGTCGACAAGATGGGACGTCCGGATCTGAAGAGGATCGATGGGCGGTCCTCGGGAGGCGGCGGCCGCAAAGAGCGCCATGAAAAGAAGTCATCTGACGACACCCCGACCGCGCCCAAACCGGACATCAAGGCCGGCGACATCATCGACGGAACGGTCACCAACACCACGGATTACGGTGCGTTTGTGGAGATCGCCCCCGACGTAACGGGACTGGTTCACATCTCAGCGCTCTCCGATGACTATGTCCGTCGAGTCACCGATGTGGTCAAGCCGGGGGATCCGATCCGTGTTGAGGTTCTGAACGTCGACGATCGGGGGCGCTACAAGCTCCAGCGGATCGTGCCTGACTCCGAGAGAAAGAATACAGATCAGGACGCGCCGGACAGCCAGCTGATCGAGGAGCAGCGTTCGGAGGAACTGTCGGCTCCTGAGCCGAACGCCGAGCGCCGCGACACGCAAGACGAAGCTCCGGAAATACAGGAGGAGTCGGCAACTCAGGACGAAGAGCCAAAGGAGTTTGACGACCGCTGGTAGTTCACCGGCGAGACTCTGCACCGATGGCGATTCGCCCGCTCTACGAACACGCGTACGAGGCTGTACTGGACAACGGACTGCGGATCCTCGTGGAAGAGGTTCCGCAGTCTCGTTCCGTCTCCGCTGGCGTCTGGGTCCGAGCCGGAAGCCGAGATGACCCGCAGTCCCTCCATGGACTCTCACATTTCATCGAGCACCTGGCATTCAAAGGGACCGCCACGCGGGATGCGAGGGCCATGTCTCATGCCATGGACACTGTCGGCGGAAGCTTGAATGCCGCCACCGCCAAAGAGTCGACATTCTACTACGCCGATGTCCCTTCCGACGGACTGATCACCGCCCTGCAAGCACTCGCCGACCTCTCTCTACGGCCGAAGCTCGCCGCTTCCGACATAGAACTGGAACGAAATGTCATCCTGGAAGAGATCCGCGGGCATGAAGATGATCCTGAGCAGACCGCCTATGACCTCTTCAGCGCCGATGTGTGGGGCAACGGCCACCCAGTGGCCCGCTCGGTCGTCGGAACCAAGGACGCGATCATGAGCGTGCAGCAAAGCGATGTGCTCTCCTTCCACCAGTGCTTCTACCGGCCGGAGAACATGGTCCTTGCCCTTTCCGGAGCCGTGGACGCACAACAAGTGGTTTCGCTGGCCGCAGAGCTGTTCGTGGCGGACTCGGGTCCGTCCTCGGCTGCGAGCTGCCGAACGCCCCCCGTATTTCACCCGGCATTGACCCATCACGAACGCCCGACCGGGATGACCCACGTCTACCTGGGAACCGCTGGACCCGCGGCCAACAACGATGACCGCATCCCGCTGGAGGTGGTGAACTCCATCCTCGGAGATGGAACCAGCTCGCGGCTCTTCCACACCATTCGAGAGTCACGGGGACTGGCCTATGTGATCACAAGCTACATCAGCAGCTTCTCCGATGGCGGGCTGTGGATGACCTACGCTGGCATCGCGCCACAGAACACCGAGACTGTCATCGCACTCATTCGAGCCGAGTTCGAACAGCTGCTCGCGGCCCCGATCCCCCAAGCAGAGCTGGAGCTGGCCAAGGCCAAGCTTCGCGGCCACCTCATCCTGGCGTTGGAGAGCAACGCTCATCGTGCATCACGGCTTGCCAACGCTGCGCTGCAAGAGCGAGAACTCCTATCGCCGGACGAGCTGCTGGCCCGACTGAACGCCGTCACAACCCAGAGCGCACATGGTGTTCTAACCCGCTACCTGCAGACTTCGCAGATGAGCATCATCACGGTGGGGCCCGCGCCGGACGCGGTCGTTGCCGCCTGACCCGCCGCAGGATACCATGAGCCCATCATGACTCCGGCCATTTACCCGGGAAGCTTCGACCCGATCACCAACGGGCACATCGACATCGTCAAGCGGGCCCGCAAGCTCTTTCCCAAGCTGTACGTCGCTGTCGTAGCCAACCCGCACAAGAACCATCTCTTCACGCTGGAGGAACGCGTAGACCTCACGCGAGCTGCATTGAACGAGGCCGGCATCAACGGCTTAGAGGTCATCAGCTTCGACGGTTTGTTGATCGAGTGTGCACGAACCCTTGGAGCCGACGCGATCATTCGCGGACTTCGGGCCAACCTGGACTTCGAGTACGAGTTCCAGATGGCCTTGACCAACCGCGACCTCGCGCCTGAGTTTGAGTCGGTCTTCTTCATGACCGCCAAGCGATACAGCTTCCTGTCCTCGTCGATCGTGAAAGAGGTCTGCCGGTACGGGGGAGACATCTCAACGTTCGTCCCCTCCAGCGTCGCAGACGCGCTCCGCCGCAAGCTCGGCTCGTGACTCGACCGCCTTCCCCCTCTACAGCTCGCTGTGCCGACTTCTCAGGCTTCGCTCCATGGAGCTTCTTGGACGCCGTCTGGGCTACACCCCCAGCAACTGCTTCCCCAGCATACCCACAGCAAACCCCATGACGGCCCCGAGGGGGGGCGCCCAATGTCTGCGCATCTTCGATTGCGGCGCAATATCCTGGAAGACCAGGTAGAGGATGCCCCCGGCCGCGGCGGACATGATGCCTGCGATCAAGCCCGGTCTGTCGCGTAGGAAGACGTAGCCGATCGAGGCGGAGGCCGGACCCAACAGGCTGACCGCGAGCAACAAGAGCAACGAGGAGCGTGGGTTGGCGCCGGACAGAACGTTCTCCCGGTGCGCGCTGAATCCTTCCGGCAGGTTCTGGGTGCCAATGAGGATCGCAAGAAGAAGCCCGGTTCTGGGAGACTGGCTGAACAGCGCACCCAGCGCAATCGCCTCGGGCACGAAGTCTAGCAGCATCGCCATGAACTGCGCCTTGCTTCCTCCCTTTCGCGCGATCGCAGCATCGAGAAGGGAGAAGATGAGCCCCCCTGCGCAAAAGGTCGCTGCAAGCACAGGAGGCGAGAGGGTGGAGAGCCCTTCCGGTGCCAAGGCGAAAGCCACCGCCGCCACGAGGATGCCACCCCCGAAAGCGACCACTCCATGGATAAGCTCCTGCTTGCCCTCCGTATCCGCTGTTCCTTCGGCTTTCGCCAACAGCGCGCCCACGAAGGCGGCGATCCCGGCCATCCATGAGGCGAGTACAATCGCGGCGAACTGTTCCATTCTCCGATGCCTTCAGCCATCGCGTCCGTTCTCTTCGAGCGCGCGATGATCCCAGCGATCCACGTCAAGGGCAGTCTGCCAGATCTGCGTCGCGGCCTCCCTACCGTATGCCCTCGACTGCACGCGCCGATGGCCTGCCATCCTACCGCCGTGCGTGAGCTCGCGTCAACGCCCGATCAGCGGTACTGCCTCAGGCCCTTTACCCACCACGATGACGACACCCCATCCGCCCTGAGCGGAGGCTTCGCGTCGGGCGGAGACGATCCGGAAGCCGGCATCCACGAGCTCTCGGGCGTACCCGTCAAGCGTCTCACACCTGATCCCTCGCCGATCCTCGCGGGGCAGGTCTCTGTCGGGGGAATCCGCCTGCATCCGTGTCTCCTCATCAAGCGACGCGAAGAGCGATGGGAAGTGGTCCCGTACGTCAGACAGAGCCAGACCGCAGTTCAGGAACAAGTATCCGTCCTCCCGAAGCGATGAGGCAGCGGCACGAAGGTATCGGTATCGGTCGTCGTCATCCCACAGACAGTGCAGGGTCTTGATATCGACCCACAGGTCATACATCCCGCGCCCGGGAAGAGCCTCCCGAACAATGTCACAACAGAGAAAGCACACATCGGCACCCTGCTCGCCCGCGATCTCTCGGGCTCGTCTGATGGCTGCCGGCGACGCATCCACACCGGTAACCCGATACCCCAGCCTCGCCAGGTAGACTGCGTTCAAGCCATCACTGCATCCGGCCTCTAGGATTCGTGCCCCCTTGGGCGGAGCTTCGGAAGAGCCGAGGAACTCCAAGAAAGCGTCCGGCGTAGCGTGTTCGGGTCGCCAATGCCGCCTGCCTTCCGCATAGGCCCTTCGATGCACTTCGTCCCAATGTCTGCGGTAGTCGGTTACACCTGCCATACCCGATCGCTCCCGTCACAGGCTCTTCTGATGTGGCTCGCGCCGAGCAGTATGGTGGAGTTCGGTAGGACGGGGCGGAGTCGCACGCGTCGCCCAGTCTCGGATCTTGATTGGGCGCCTCCACCGAGGTACCGTCGGCATCGAGGAAGAGCTGACCGCGATTCGGAGACGGCCACAAAGAGCGAGGCGATGACAACACTGCGCACGGTCGAGGGCGATGATTCTCAGGTGCAAAGCGTGGTTTCCTTGCTCCACAGGATTCTTGTATCCAACCTGGTCGGGGTGTACCTCTACGGATCAGGCGTTCAGCCGGGACTGGGTCCGTGGAGCGATATTGACATCTTGGCCGTCACTGAACGTACCCTGACCGATGGAGATCGGTCGTTGCTCGTGGAGGGCATGCTTCACATCTCGGTGCCGGTGAGGTCCGGAAGCACGCGACGTCCGCTTGAGCTCGCTGTTGTGGACAAGCGTACCATCAAGCCGTGGAGGTACCCGCCTCAGCTCGAGTTTCTCTTCGGGGAGTGGTTGAGGGAGGCATTCGAGTCGTTCGGGCCGCCACAGTACCCGTGTGCAAGGCCGGATCTGACAACGGTGCTCGCGATGGCGGCCGAGATGAACCGGTGTTTCATGGGCCCGCCATTGGGCCGAGTCATCGGTCGTATTCCAGACCGCGATCTGCTTCGGAGCCTGCTCGAGGGGATTCCCGGTCTGCTTGACAACCTGGCTTGGGACCCCGCGAATGTGCTACTTACGCTTGCGCGAATCTGGTTCACCTTGGAAACGAATCGGTTCTGCCCGAAGGATGATGCTGGTCGCTGGGTTCAACTGCGCTTGACACGGACACAACGTCAGATCGTTGAAGAAGCCATTCGATGGTACTGGGGGGAGCCGGCTGAGATGGCGGCAGTAGAGGAATCTGACTTGAGGGCCTGCGCAGACCACATGGCGGCTCAGGCAGTCGAGCTCGGTCGTGGACGTTGCCCAGAGCTCGCCTGAGTTCGCCACGGATCGAATGGCGAACGTTCCGGTTGCAGCGGCGGCGCGTTAGCGCCGCCGCTGCAACCGGTTGTTAGGCAGCTATTTCTAGAACTTGTCGATGGCCTCACTGAAAGCAGACTTCATCGAATCCCATGCAGAATCCACCTCGTCTTTGATCGACTCCCACGCGTCTTCACTTGCCTCCGCGATTTCGGTGAGCTTGGCCTTGCCTTCCTCGATTTTGCCTTCGAGTTCCTTGATCTGCTTGTTCAACTCCATCTGCGCATCCGCACTGGCCCCAGAGGCCTTTGCCTTGAGCTTGTCTACTTCTGCTTGCCATTCGTCCAACTGGGCCTGCTTCTTCTGTTGATACAGTTCTTTCTCGTTCATGTTTCTCTCCTCTCTACTTGTCGTGGCTTTGCATTGCTGGCTCTGCCCACTTGGCTGCGTCTCGAACGGCCGTCAAGTCCTCGGCCACATTCAGCGCAATTTGCGCACGCTTCAGAGCCAGCCGCCCATGGTACTCGGCGGCATCTCGAATTTGCGCGTCACCTAGCAATGCGAGCACGCGCAGCGCCTTCTGCAGCCGGACCAACACCTCAACCATGCCGGCACCGTCGCGGGCTATCGCCGTGAACGCATCATCGAACATGTCCCGTACGGAGAGCTCGGGGACTTCTACGCGATCGTAGTGTGGAGCATCTTCACCCCGAGCCTCCGCCGGCTTACTCCAGAGAACAAAGAGCCGCACCAATGTACCGATGATATCGATCGCCGTGCCGGGGTCGTTGACCGCGGGCGACAAGGCGCGGTCGGCGATCTCCGATAGAACTACCAAGCCGAAGCGCGGGTCTTCGTCGAAAAGACGATCGTCTCCGACCTGGAACGACTTGACGACGGCCTCGCAGTCCAGTGTGGTCTGTTGGTCTGGTCGAGTGCTGACGTACGCCAGTGCCCGTTCGGGGGTGGCGAACGTCCCCGGCAGCGCGGCGACCTGCAGCCGCACCTGAGCTTCCTCGGCCCACGCCTGAAGCGCGGCCATGTCGATGTGCTGCACGTAGCCCACGCTCGCCGCGAACACGGGTCGTCCGAGCCCCGGCGACCGCGCCGGTACACCGTGAAGGGTTGGTGCACCGCGCAGCCGCCTCAGAGCGCTGCCAGTCGCGGCTTCGACTCTGTCGATGATCGATCCCAGGCGGCCGAGACGCGCGATGCGGTCCACCCAGCGAACGAACGTGACGATGACGACGGCGAACACGATCACCGTCAGGACGATGATGACAAAGCGGCCTGCCGTCTCGAAGCAGTTGTTCATAACGGCGATGAGGGCCACGATGCTGAAAACGAATGCGCCAACGAAGGTCGAAAGAGCGTATTGCGAGATGTCGTCCGCGATGACGAGCGGTAACGACCGCGGAGTTGCCGTGCTACTTGCAGAGGCGTAGGCCGACACCATCGACGCCACCGAAAACGTGGCGATTACCAACATGCTGCCCGCCATGATGGACAGCAGCGTTTCGATGGCGTCCTGTGTAATCACTGGCACGAACTGTGCCAACGTTGTGTCATCGGTGAGTTTTGCGGCGAGCGCGGCCACGATCGACAGTACGCACACTGCCAGCGGCTTCACCCAAAGCCGGTCGCGAAGTCGATTGAGGAGGAATCTGACGCGGTCCGCTGAAATCATAGAGGCCATCTCACTTTCCTTTGCTGCTTAACCATGATTAGCTTGCGACCGTGCGTGATAGCACAATGGACCGCCGGCTGCTGTCACGCCCAAGCCCCCCTCCCCTTATACTCTCCTTTGTGTACACATATTGACATCTGTATCCTTGCGTGCCATCCTACAGCCATGAAGTTGCTGGAGCAAGTCCATCAGGTTTGCCGCACCAAGCACTACTCGCCCCGCACGGAGGCGTCCTTCGCCCGCTCGCTGGAATCGAGAAGAAAGGGGGTCTCGCGTAGAGACGCAAAGGGCGGAGACGGGCTCATGATGACGCGACCAACTCACAGGACTCGATGAGGGACATGGCCTCGGTGTCCTCGGCCATCGGAAAGCGCTCGGTTCCGCCGTAGACAAGCAGGCACCGCTGCGGGCGCACCGTCTCACAGGCAAGGTGAAACCCACGCTCCAGTTTGGGCGCCAGCCCGCGCTTGATTTCGATGGCCCAGGGTTGACGTTGGCCGGGAAAGCGAAGCAGCAAATCGATCTCTGCACCGGCGGCAGAGCGGAAGAACTGGGCCTCGGTGCCCTTCGGCGCGGCGGCGATCAGCGACTCGATCGCGAGGCCCTCCCAGCTTGCGCCCGCCACTGGGTGCGCGAGCAGCGCCTCGTGGTCGCCAAGCCCCAAGAGCGCGTGCACCAGTCCACTGTCGCGCACATAGACCTTGGGCGATTTCACCAAACGCTTGCGCACGTTGCCATGCCAAGGCGGCAGGCGACGCACCAAGAGCAGGTCCACCAGCAGGTCGATGTAGGCCGCCACCGTCTTACCGTCCACGGCCAACGCGCGGGCCAGTGCCGCGGCGTTGAGCAGCCCGCCCTGGCTGTGGGCCAGCATCGTCCACAAGCGGCGGAGGGTCTCTGACGGGATGCGCGGACCGAGCAGCGGGATGTCGCGCTCGAGATACGTGCGGATGAAGTCCTGCCGCCAGCGCAGGCTCGCCGTGTCGGAATCCGCCAGCAGGCTCTCTGGGAAACCGCCACGCTGCCACAGGTTGTCGAGGCGGGTAGGCCCCACCTCGCCCGCATCCAGCGGCGCGAGCTCCAGGTAGCGGATGCGTCCGGCGAGCGACTCGCTTGACTGCTTTAGCAGGTCAATGGACGCTGAACCGAGCACCAGAAAGCGGCCGGTGCCCCGCCCGCGCCGCCGAGCAGAGTCGATCAGCCCCCGTAAGGTCTGGAAGAGCTGCGGCGTGCGCTGGATCTCGTCGAGGATGACCAGCTTATCCGCGTGCTGGCTGAGGTAGAGCGCGGGATCGGTCAGCTTGACCCGGTCGACCTCGGCCTCCAGGTCCAGATAGACTGTCTCGCGCTTGCGCGCCACCTCCAGCGCCAGCGTGGTCTTGCCCGCCTGCCGCGGTCCCAGCGGCGCCACCGCCGGGGCTTCGGCGAGGGCGGTGGTGAGTTCGGGCAGCAGGCGTCGCGGAATCATGCCTGCAATCATGGAACTACGCTCCAGAAATGCAAGGCTGATCTGTGCCCTTCGTGTTGGCCTCGAACACCGCCGCTCATTGGCCCCGATTCGAAGCGAACTGGCTCAGCGCGGGCGCCTTCAGAATGCGAAACGGCGCATCAATCCGCCCCGCGGGCCGACGCCGGCGGTTGCCGGTGCCGCTACTGGAGCCATCGGTGTTGCCCGATCGCCGCTGCGCCAAGGATCTCCTCGCGCGGAGACGCAAAGGCGCAGAGAACGGCGGTGAATGGGATCGGGATGATCCTCATTGACACTGCGATCGCCGCACATCGGCCACTCGGCTCGGGACTGAGTGAGACCGTGCATGAAGTCGTCCTTACCCGCGAACGGCAGACTCCCCCAGGGGTCTACAGTCACAAGCAGGTTCCCGCTGGCTGTCCAGTGCACGGGCACACCCTTCGATGAGGGGTTTCGGCCTGGCTTGACGATCTCGGCTCAGGCATCCTGGGACTGGGGTCGGCAGAATATGCCTTCGACTCACACGCGAATCGCCGGCCCTCCGTGTGGCGGCTTGACTCCATCGCTCCTTTGCAGAATGAACACCGAAAGCCCTGTCCACAGGACCGCGTTCGCCCTCTGCCAGCTACGCCTTGCCGAGCGCCTTCTTCACGTGCGGAATCAGGCCACCGTCTTCGAGGATGGCCAGAACCTCGGGGGGCAACGGTGGGAAGCGATACGTGGTGCCCGCATGCTCGATGGCACCGGCTTCGAAGTCCACCCCAACCTGGTCTCCCGCGTCGATCACATCACATCCCTTCGCCAGTTCGATCACTGGAAGCCCGCTGTTGATCGCGTTACGGAAGAAGATGCGAGAGAACGACGGCGCGATAATCGCTGCCACGCCTGACGCTTTCAGGCAGGTCGCGGCCTGCTCGCGGGAGGATCCACACCCGAAGTTCTTCCCGGCAACGATGATGTCTCCCGGCTGGACGTGCTCGGCTAACCCAGGATCCAAGTCCTCCATCGCGTGCGCGGCCATCTCCGACGGCTCCATGGGTTGATAGGTGTACTTCCCCGGGAAGATGACATCAGTGTTGACGTCGTCTCCATACTTCCAGACCTTGCCTGTGTTCATCCTGCCTCCAGACGCACACGACCCTTCCATCACCACGGCACACTCCTCATACTCCATCTCTTCTCTTGAAGCGCATTGCCCCCTTCACTCTTTCGCCCTTCCCTGCGTTCTTTGCGTCTTTACAGGTGGCTGCTTCTCGTGATGCCTTGCCATGCAGTGCGTCGTCCTCACCCCTACGACCAACCCCGCTCCTCTCGCCAAGGCGCAGAGATCGCCAAGAGACTCCCGATGCTAGAAGAACTCCCTTGGATCGGTGATCACGCCGGTGATGGCCGACGCAGCCACGGTCGCCGGAGATGCGAGGAACGTCGATGCGTCGCGTGAACCCATTCGACCTCTGAAGTTCCGGTTCGCGGTGGAGAGGCAGACCTCTCCCGGCGCCAACACCCCCTGATGAGCTCCCAGACACGGTCCGCATCCGGGGTTGAGCAGCATCGCTCCCGCACGCACGAGCGGATCGATTACGCCGTCCTTCATCGCCTGCAGCAAGACCTCCTGCGACGCCGGAAGTACGAGCATGCGCACCCCGTGGGCCAGCGTTCGGCCTTCCAGAATCTTGGCCGCCATTTGCAGGTCCTCCAGCCGGCCATTCGTGCAGGTTCCGAGCAGCGCTTGATGGATCGGCGTGCCCGCCACATCTCGAACGGGAGAGACGTTGTCCACCGTGTGCGGCTTAGCCACCTGCGGTTCGAGCCTCGACGCGTCGAACTCGAACGTCTGCTCGTACTCGGCGTCGGGATCGGGGAACACCGGCTCGTACTCACCTTCAGCGCGATCGGCGAGCCATGCGAACGTCGTCTCGTCCGGCGCGCAGTAGCCGTTCTTGGCGCCCATTTCGATCGCCATGTTCGACAGCACCATCCGTGAGCCGATCGACATCGCTTCAACGGCTTCGCCTGTGTACTCCACCGACTTGTACAGCGCCCCGTCCGCACCCAGCGTCCCGATGATGTGAAGGATTAGGTCCTTGGCGTCGACGGGAGGGGCAAGCCTTCCCTTCACCACGATCTTGAACGAGGCCGGGGTCTTGAGCCAGATGCGCGAGGTCGCATACAACACCGCCATCTCCGACCTCCCCACACCGGCGGCAAACGCACCGAACGCACCATACGTGGTCGTGTGTGAGTCCGATCCGAGGATTAGCCTGCCGGGGAGCGCGAATCCCTTCTCGGGAAGCACTTGATGGCAAATGCCGACCCCCCCGTCGTAGAACCGGCGGATGCCGCTCTTCTGCACGAACTCGCGGATCTCCTTGTGATTCTGCGCGTACTTCTCCTCGGACGCCGGGACAGTATGGTCCAGGACGATCACGAACCTCTCCGGATCTTTCACCACAGAGACACCGATCTTGGCGAACGTCTTGGCGATGGCCGCGGTGTTGTCGTGCGACAGGCAGACATCCGGCTCGATCTCCACGATCTGACCTACCTCGACCGAGGGAAGGCCGGCCTTAGCGGCCAGGATCTTCTGGGCAAACGTCAGTCCCATCGCAATCACCCCTCGATCGGATCGAAGTTCATGAAGTCCGCGAAGTGACAGATGATCGACTCAGCCGTTCGCTTGAGCTGATCCCCTTCCTTGGAGTGTGTCCCGATGATGTGTTGCACCGCGGCCGGGATGCCGTGGGCGTCGGCCAACGCCACCCCCGAAAACGCGTGGCGCACGAGTTTTCCGTCGGGGCTCTTGCGATACCCACCGTTCGCCTTCTCCGTCTCCAGCAGCTTGCCGACGTCGTGCAACAGGGCACCCGCCAGCAGTAGGTCGCGATCCAGCTTCAGATCCACCCCGTTGTAGATCTCGTCGAACGTGTCGGAAACCGCGGCACAGATTCGAGTCACGGCACGCACGTGCTGCGCGAAGCTCGTCGAAACCTTCTTCACCAGGGTGAAGGGCATCGCGGCAATGTCCTCCGGCTTCCACCCTCCGCGCTCCAATCCGTCCACCCAGGTCGCCACGACCTGCTCGCGCAGGTCCTCGTTCTCGATCCAGGCAAGCTCCGGCAACACCTCAAGCAGCTTCTCTTTCACGCGTATCCCTCCACCTTTCGTACGACGTCAATCACCGTTCCATCGCGCCACTCGATCGCCGCGATGATCTCCTCCCCGAACATCGGCTGGGCGATCGGCTGAACCATGCGGTCAACCTCCGCCTTGATCTCCTCCAACGGGCGTACCGGCAGTCCGGCCGCCCGGAACCGCTCCTTCAGATCGCCTCGCCGCGGGTTCACCGCGAGCCCTCGTTCGGTGATGATCACATCGACCACTTCGCCCGGGGTGGTCACCGTGGTCACTGAGTCCACGATCACCGGGATCCTCCCGCGCAACGTAGGAATAGTGATCATCGTCATCGCCGCGCCGGCAGCCACATCCTGATGGCCTCCGATGCCATGCAACAACAGACCGTCCGAGTGGGTGTTGACGTTGACGTTGAAGTCAAGATCCACCTCGGTTGCTCCGAGAAACGCCGCGTCCAGCTTGTAGGTGGCACAGCCACGAGAGTCGTAGTTGGCGTACATGCCCGGGTCGATCATCACATGGCTTGCGTCCTCGCGAAGCGAGCGGATGGCATCCAAGTCGAACGCTTGGCCGTCGAGGATCGCACGGATCAGCCC
>CAZQHD010000037.1:0-13228 GCA_964593295.1 uncultured Thermotogae bacterium
AACTGCTCGAACCGTTCTTCGTCCAGCGCGTCGCGGACCGGCGCCAGGTACAGCTTGACCGCGGCCAGACATTGAATCAGCTCGTCATGCAGGCTTCGAGCGATCCGGCGTCGTTCCTCATCGTGGGCGCGAAGCAGCTCTCGGGATACCTTCTCCAGCGATTGCTCACGGACGGCCAGGAGACGGTTCTGTCGCGCATAGATGCCGGCGAACGTGCGCACGGTGAGCGCCAGGATGGCGTACACGGCAACCGGTCCGGCAAGCAGCGTCGTGAGGATGAAGAGGAGGTTCTGATGCGCCGGTTCCGCGGAAGCAAACAGCGGTCGATGGGGCAAGACGCCAAGGAACTCAGCGAGTGCAATCCCTGCGTAGGCGAACACGACCATTCCGGTGATCGCCGCACCGTGAAGGCGGGGAAGGAAGAAGTTGGCGTAGATGACGGTGAACACGTAGAACATGCCGCCGATCCAGGCGATCCCGCCCAAGCGGTGAACGAGGAGGGTGATGAGCAGAATCTCCGCCACGAAGTAGGTGGCATGGACACCGTGCACTGCATGCAGTGTCTGCTGGCGGTCGATCATGCGTCGAAACGGAAAGGTGATGACGAGCCACATGAGCGGCGTGTAGAGCAGGGGATCCAGCAGGCTGATCCGAAGCACGACGCCCATCGGAAATGCCACCATCGTGAACACGGCGAGGGTCACGCGACGCACGAGGATCGTACGGATGATTCCGGTCTTGAGTTGCTGTATATCGCTCAGCAGTTCCATGGCACCTCGTGAAGAATGGTAGTCGTGACTTCAAGTGGGGGCAACGCTTCAGCCGGAGACTCGGCGTCCAGGGGTCTGAGCGCCTTGTGTAAGGGGCCGACACTTCGCCTGCAAGAGAGACGTTGGCCTGCCTTCCCCGGGCGGACAACACCGCGACGTGATGGGCTACGATTGCTCCGGAAATGATGGGAATGCGAACGCAAGGTACTCGAGGATCCCGTCGTAGATAGCTCTGGCCAGTCGCTGTTGGTAGGAGGACATCAGCAGCAGTGCGCTCTCCTGAGGGTTCGTCATGAACCCCATTTCTAGGAGCACCGCAGGCATCTGGGCACGGTGCAGATAGAGATCCTGTGATCGAACTCCTCGATCTCGGGCACCTGTGGCGGTCGTGACGGCGCGTTGGAGGATCTCCGCCAGTTGCCAGCTCGGAGATCCTGGCGGCTGCGCTTCGGAGACCAGGGTCTCGATTCCCCTGATGCGTGGATCGTGATAGGTGTTTGCATGCAACGAGACGTACACGGCTGCGTTTGCCTTGTTGGCCAGGGCCATTCGCTGCTCGAGTGAGATAGAGATGTCCTCTGTTCGTGTCATGGACACGCGCACCCGCGGGTCGTCCTGGAGGAGAACGTAGACGCGCTCTGCCACCGCCAGGTTGATCACGGCTTCGCGAACCCCCTCATGAACCGCACCGGGATCGCGGCCGCCGTGTCCTGCATCCACGAGAACAAGGGGTTCCTGGGGCGCGCCGCTGAACGGAAGCGCGCCGCCGCCCAGCAACAGAACCATCCCCGCCGTGATGGCGGCGAGCAACAGGCCGCTGGCGATGAAGAGGATTCGAACGCGCATGAGGGGATTGTGTCCGATGATCGCATCATGATCCAGACGCGCCGCTGACCGGGCGGGATCGCGGCTCCGGGCGGAAAGAGCGGAGAACCGAGCACAAGGACAACCGAGCACGGCGCGTTGAGCGTCATGTCTGGGTGCGGTGACAGCATCGTCGAGCGTGCCAACCTGGGCGGATGTCCGATTGCTGGAGGGGAGTGCATGCCCCCCTGGATTCACGAGATCTTCACACCCTGGGGACGCAGATACTGTAGCCTAAATCCAGGGAGAACGCACGCAGAAGGCCAGGGAGAGATCGATGACGTGGGGAAGACGAGTTCGAGGATTCCTGAGACGCCCTCGGATCATGACGCTGGGGGTGTTGTTGGGTGCGTACGTCTTCCTTCAGGCGCCGCCTCTATGGTTCGTTCGACTGGGCCCGCGGAGATTCCAGGTGCATGTGATACCACCGAGCGTGTTCTGGTGATCTCTCCTCATCCCGATGACGACATCCTTGCCGTCGGCAGTTCGATTGCTGCGTTTCGGGAGGCCGGTGTCCCCGTCCTGGTCGTCTTCCTGACCAGTGGAGACGCGAATCTGGCGGGAAAGCGGTTGATTACGTTGAACCCATTCTCTGTTCCTGCGGAGTTTCGGGCTCTCGGGGTGCGTCGGCAGATGGAGGCAGTCGTCGCACTGGGGCGTCTGGGGGTGGACCGAGCCCATGCGGTGTTCCTCAACTATCCGGACCGTGGGCTCATGTCCATGCTCACGGACTACTGGCTGGAGTTGGATCCGTATCTCAGCCCGCACACCCGAAAGCACGCCAAGTACCTGGACACCGCGTTCAACGCGGGCTCTGCCTACTGTGGTGAGGAGCTGCTGCGGGATCTCAAGGAGATCCTGTGGCGGTTTCTGCCGACCATCGTCTACTTGCCGCATCCGGAGGATGCGCACGATGACCATCGCGCGGGGTACACGTTTGTGCGCATGGCGATCGAAGGCGTGGCTACATCCTGTGAACAGTACGTCGTTCCCGAGCAGCGCTGTTACCTAGTGCACTATCATGAGGGAGTCTGGCCCACACCGTCGGTTTCTCGGCGTGTTCTCCCGCTGGAACTGTTGGAGAGCTTCGAGTCGTGGGGAGAGTGGCACTCGGTGGAGTTGTCGCTGGACGCGGTGCGCGCGAAGCACCACGCCTTGCGCGCCCATGCTTCACAATGGTGGACGTCCGGCTTCTTTCTGCGACGCTTCATCTGCAGCAACGAGCTGTACATGCTGGAGGGCGGCTGGTCGTTGCTGTCGTCGAACCGGACTTCTCCCGACTAGCGCTGTGCAGGTTCACGGATCATGGTCGTGCGGTGCCTTCGCCGACGCTTAGATTCCGAGGATCACCCGGGCCGTGGTGAAGAAGATCAGCAGACCGGTGATGTCGACAATCGTCGTCAACGCCGGGCTGGCGACGATCGCTGGATCGAGCTTGGCGCGTGCGGCGACCAACGGCATCAACGCGCCGATCAACGTCGACGTGATCACCTGGATGAGCAGCGCCGTCCCCACGGCGATCCCCACCAGCGCCGGCGTGACGCCCGGCGGCAAGGTCCCTTGATCTCCGAACAGAAAGACACGGCCGAACGCCACCACGGCCAGGAAGGCTCCCAACAGCAGGGAAACCCCCAACTCCTTGGTAAGGATGCGAAGCCCGTCTCGCGGTTCGACCTCTCCCAAGGCGAGGGCTCGTACCACCAGCGTGGCCGATTGACTGCCGGTGTTGCCGCCCGTATCCACGAGCATCGGCATGAACGTGGCCAGGATCGAGAACTGCACAATCAGCGCCTCGTACCGGTGCACGATGAACCCGGACACCATCCCCAGCACCGCCAACGCAGCTACCCAGCCGATGCGACATCTCACCTGATCGCGTACCGAGCTATGGATGTAGGAGCCGCCGGCGTGGCTCCCTGTGATCGCCATGAACTTCTCGAGGTCCTCGGTGAACTCCTCATTGACGATGTCGAATGCGTCGTCGTAGGTGACGATGCCCACCAACCGGTGGGCGTCATCGACCACAGGAAGAGCGATCAGATCGTACTGACGGATCTTCTGGGCCGCCTCCTCCTGCGAGGCGTCGACAGGAAGGAAGGCGACGTCAGGATCCATAATCAGCTCCACGCGGGCCTCGGGGTGGGCAAGGATCAGGTCCTTGAGGGACACAAACCCCATGAGCCGGCGAGCGTTGTCCACGACGTAGGAGTAGTAGATCGTCTCCTTGTTGGGCGCCTCGCGGCGAATGGCCGCCAGGGCCTCGGCCACGGTCATCGTGGGCAGAATGGAGACGTACTCCGAGGTCATCACCGAGCCCGCTGTCCCCTCGGGGTGGGCCGCCAGTCGGCGGATGTCCTCGCGGTCGCGGCGCGCGAACGACTGGAGAACGTGCTCGTAGTCGTCTTCCGAGAGGCGTTTGAGAACGTCCACCTGCTCGTCGGGTTGGAGGACGGTGATGAGAGAGACCAACTCGTCACGGGTCAGCGCCTCGATGACTTGGGACTGGTTGCGCGCCTCGAGTCGTCCGAAGACGTCTCCCGCCTGCTCGGCACTGGCGGCGCGAAGAACCGCGGCCACGTCCTCCGGGCGAAGATCGTCCAACGCCAACGCGATGTCGCTGGCATGGGCCTCCTGGAGAACGGCCTTCAGGATGGCGTTATCGCTCTCTGCGAGTACGGATCGGATCTGATCAACAAGAATGCGTTCATCCATACGGAACCTCCTCCCTCATCCCACACACGGGCTCCCGGATAGAGGAGGCTCTCAGGGCGACGTCAGATCATCCCCCCCGAGCCGGGAACACGGCGCGCTGGGGCAGAGGGTCAACCGAACGGCTGGTCAAGGAAACCTCCTTCACACACGCCCGCCAAGGCTGACGTGCTCTGACCCACTATGCTACCCCGTCGTCACCGCGTGGGCAATGCACGGGGCTCTTCAGGCATCGCGGTATCCAGGCCCGGGACACGAGGGCGGACGGCTGCATCGTGCCCAGTGGGCGCATCGGGCATACTTGAGGCACGATGAACGATGGGCACAGATGGAGGGGGACGGCAAGAACGCTGCCGAGGATCGGTCCGCTGCCCGACGGGGGGGAGTCGATGGATACCAAGCGGGACGACAGTTCGCGTTCAGCGTCCTGGGCGTTGGGAACGAGGATCCTGGTCGTGGGCACGACGGGATCGGGCAAGACGACCACGGCGGCGCAGTTGGCCGCCCGCCTGAAGTTTCGACACGTGGAGCTGGACAGGTTGTTCTGGAAGCCGGGATGGGAAGAGACACCGGATGAGGAGTTCCTTCCTGCGGTCGAGGCGGCGACGCGAGGCGACCAGTGGGTTGTCGACGGGAACTACAGCCGGACACGACCCATCGTCTGGCCACGGGCGGATACCCTGATCTGGCTGGATTACGGGTTCCTCCGAGTCTTCTGGCAGCTCTTGGAACGTTCCTTTCGTCGGTCGATCCGACGTGAGGTGCTGTGGGAGGGCTGTCGTGAGACTCTCGCGCGGCAGTTTCTCTCGCGAGACTCAATCCTGCTTTGGTGCATCAAGACATACCGCCGGCGCCGGAGGACCTACTTCCATCTGCTGAGCCGGGCGGATTGGGCTGATCTGGCGATTCACCGTTTCCGGACACCTCGCGCACTCCGGGATTGGCTGGACACGGCGGTGCCTGCCCGGGCCGGGGAGCGTTCGCCCTCGACTGACGTGGTATGATCCTGGAGCACACCGAAACGCAAGAACCTGGTTCAGAGCAAGACGATGTGGCGGAAGGAGGGAGTATGACGGTCCAGTTTGATGTAGGTGCGTCCAACACAGACGCGGTGATCCAATGCGTGCTGGACCGCCTCACGGCGGGAGGCATCGAGAGTCTTGTGGTGGCAACCACCACGGGAGATACGGGTGTTCGCTTCATGGAGGCACTGGTCGATGTCGATCATCAGTTGATCTGTGTCACGCACCACATGGGATTCCGAGAGCCCAATCAGATCGAACTGGAGCCGATGCTGGCGTCGAAGCTACGGGAAGGGGGAGCGCGCATTCTCACGATGTCCCACGCGCTATCCGGGGTCTCTCGTTCGATCTCCAAGACATTCGGCGGAACCTCCGGCCCGGAGTTGATCGCTCACTCGCTTCGCCTGTTCGGGCACGGGATGAAAGTCTGTGTGGAGATCGCCGTCATGGCGGCTGATTCCGGATCGGTGACGAGCGGGCAGGACGTTCTCTGTGTCGGCGGCAGCGGACGTGGTGCGGACACAGCGGTGGTGATCCGCCCGGCCCCGATGAACGCGTTCTTCGACCTCAAGGTGCGAGAGATCCTTTGCTGGCCCAAGGCTCCCTAGTCCTCGGTTGTCGACGAAGCAAGCGAGTCTAGGCAGAGCAGATCCGCGAAGCTCGTGAGAGTGAGATCGGCTTCTGCGGTCTTCCAGTCGTCGGAGAAACCGTAGGCGGCTGCCACGACAATGCATCCGTTGGCGCGTCCTGCACGAACGTCGTGGAAACGGTCGCCGATCATGAACGCATGTCTCGGGCGATGCGGCCGAAGAAGATCGGACACCATGCGGGTCTTGGTGTGACCCGCATCCCCGTGGGTTTCTATGGCGGAGAACAGATCCAGCAGACGGAACTTTCCGAGGACAGCGTTCACGTACGGTCGATCCCCGTTCGTACATAGGGCCAGCGTGAAGCCCCTGTTCGTCAGCTCGATCAACGTATCCTCAACCCCGAGGTACAGTGCGCCTGTCTGCTGGATGGAACGGTGCTCTTCTCTTGCTATCGTCTCGGCAAGAGCCGCGGGGGAGGCTGGGAACCCTTGCTTCACGAGCCAGTCCAGGAAGACATCGAATGGATCTCCCACCCACCGCAGAATGGCTCGGTCCCCGGGGTAGGGCACGCCGAAGGCCCGGTACACGGTGCGCATTGTCGGTAGGAAGGACGTGGTGGTGTCGTAGAGGGTGCCATCCAGGTCGAAGATGAGCATCGTCCGGGCAGGAAGAGGCGAAGAACTCATCCGCAGGACAGCCTTCGTGATGGGTTGGCACACGGTCTCATGAGCGGGGAACGGGGCGTATGCTGCTCTCGGATCATCCGATTGATCCCTTCGAGCCTCCGGCGATGACGGGGTTCCTCAGGATCCCGATTCCTTCGATCTCGACCTCGACAACGTCTCCTGGGGCGAGCGCGCCGACACCGGCGGGCGTCCCTGTGGCAATGACGTCTCCGGGCTCAAGGGTCATGATCGAGGAGATGGCTTCGATCAGCGTCGGGATCGGGAAGAGCAGATCGTCCGTTGTTCCGTCCTGGCAGACAACTCCGTTGTGGCGTGTCTGAAGATGGAACGGCGGCTGGATCTCATCGGCTGTGACCAAGACTGGTCCCAGGGGGGCCGACGTGTCGAACGCCTTGGCACGGACCCAGTTCTTCTCCCAACGTTGTGCGACGCGGTCGGAGACATCGTTGAGACAGGTATAGCCGAGGATGACGTGGTTCGCCCGGGCAGCGGGCACATGGCGGCATCTCTTCCCAACGACTACAGCGAGTTCGCCTTCGAAGTGGACCTCCTGGCTGTCGGGCAGGATAATGGGGGAGTCAGGCCCGATCACAGAAGAAGGGGGCTTCAGGAAGAGCATGGGATGGTCCGGCACCGCGTTGCCTAGTTCCTTCGCGTGGTCGGCATAGTTGCGGCCGACGCAGACGATCTTCGTGGGGCGGCACGGTGGAAGCAGCTGCACACAGTGTAACGGAAACGCATCGCTTCGCGTAGAAACCGTGTCTCCGTGCAGTACTCCATGCACTTTTCGCCCGGTGAGAGGGTGAATCCATCGTGCCCGTTTCAAGGGTCCTCCTTTCCCAGACATGATGATGCCTCCTCGAGCTGGGTTCGTCCATGAGAGTGCTCGCCTGCTTGACGTGGCCGCGGCTTGCGGATAGCCTGAGCCCATGAAGCGATGGCCGTTCCTTCTGATGTCAATCCTCCTGTTGTCCGTCGACCGATGGAGCAAGTGGTGGGCGGTGGAAACGCTTGAGTTCGGCGTGCCGCGCCCGCTGATCGGAGAGCTCATCCGCCTGACACGCGTTCACAATGTCGGAGGGGCGTTCGGGATCTTTCCCGGAGGAGCCGCCGTGTTCTTGGTGGTGTCGGGCGTGGTTTCGTTCTTGTTGTTGCTGATCCTGCTTACGATGCAGATCGAGAGCCGTCGCCTGCTTGCCGGCATGTCATTGGTGTTGGCGGGGGCCGTGGGGAACCTCGTGGATCGCCTGGTCTGGGGCCACGTGCTGGACTTCTTCGAGATTCGAGGGTTCCCCGTGTTCAACGTCGCGGACGCATGCATCACGGTGGGGGCCGGGTTGATCCTTCTGTCCATCCTCTGGGGAGGTGGTCGCCATCGACCTGCGCGGACGACTCATCGCGTTTGAGGGGATTGACACGTCGGGAAAGACGACACAGGCGCATCGGCTGGCGGCGCGCCTGACCCAAGCGGGTATCCCCGTGGTGAGTACGGGAGAGCCTGGAGGGACGAAGATCGGTGAGACGGTTCGCGGCATTCTCCTCGCCCGTGAGCATGCATCCATGCTTCCACTTTCCGAACTGCTGCTGTTCATGGTCAGTCGTGCGCAGAACACTCATGAAGTGATCGTTCCTGCGCTCGCGGTCGGCAAGACGGTCGTTGCATCACGGTATCGGATGTCCAGCCTGGCCTATCAGGGGTACGGCCGCGGGCTTGATCTTGAGCTCATCCGTTCGCTCAATGAGCGGGCCACCGGCGGATTACACCCAGACCTCACGTTCCTGATCGATCTGCCGGCGGATGTTGCGCTGCAGCGGAAGAGCACCGGCCAGGATCGCATCGAAGTCGAGACGCTGGCGTTTCATCATCGGGTGCGTGATGGTTTCCTTCGGCTTGCGGACGGTCGCGCGGATGTCATCGTGATCGATGGAGCGCGGCCGGCGGATGAGGTGGAGCAAGAGGTGCTTCGCGAGATGGAGGGAAGATTTTGTCGATCCGGGCGAGGATCGGGTACCATGCGCGAGACTGGTGTCACGCGGAACAAGGGGGAGGACCTATGGATCTCGTATGTCTGAAGAATGATCTTGTATTCGGGGTTCGGCTGGCAAGCCATGCACTGGGAACCCGTGCCAGCATGCCCATTCTCGCCGGCTTGAAGATGGAGATCCAGGGCAACAAGATGAGTCTCCTCGCCACCGATCTGGAGCGTGCGGTACATTGCGAGATCCCGGTGGAGAATCGATCCGGGGATGAGTCAGTCGTGCTCAACGGTACAGTGTTCAACCGGATCGCTTCTCACCTTCCGCCGGACGAGAGGATCACACTGAGCCGTCGTACAGAGGATGCTACTACGATCCAGGTGAGATGCGGCGAGGTCACCTTCGATCTCCCGACCCTCCCGGCGAGCGAGTATCCGAGCGTTCCATCGCTTCCTGCCGCCAAGACCGCGACAGTGACCGTGGAGGAGTTTCAGCGTGGGCTTCAGCAAACGGTCTTTGCCGCCAAGAAGTCCGGTCAGACTGCTCGGTTGAGCCTGACGGGCGTGGACTTCGTCCTGAAGGCAGACCGATTGCGCATGGTGACCACCGATGGGTATCGGTTGGCGATGAAGGAGATCGGCATCCAGGACATCCGTGAGGAGAAGGAGTACCTGGTCGATGCGGGCGTCATCGCCGACCTGGATCGTGTTCTCTCGCAGTTGGAGACGGACTCGATCGATATCCATAGCGGCGATGGACACCTGTTCTTCCATGCCGCCGGCGTGACCTTCATGGCCAAGACGATCGCGGAGGAGTTCCCGGACTTCGAGCGTGTGATCCCCAAGAATAACTCGATCTCACTCGTGTTCGACCGGAAGGCTTTGTTGGAGGCATTGCAGCGCATTGAGATCACCGCATCCGAGGACTCGGGGGCGGTGTCCCTGCGCGCGACGCCGGACGAGTCTGCCGTGGTGATTGCGTCCTCTTCGCGTGACAAGGGAGAAGCAGAGGAGCGAGTGCGGCTCCAGAACGTGCCGAGCGAAGGGATCCAGATCTCGTTCAACGCTGGTCTGCTGATCGATGGGCTCAAGCACATGGCTTCAGATGAGGTGGGCTTCTGGCTGGCCGCTCCGCTCCAGGCAGCCTTGATCGAACCTGCCGGAGAGAAGATCTCCGCCTCGGATCACGGGTTCCTGTATGTGTGCATGCCCGTCAACCAGAGTGTTTAGGAGAGTTCCCCCCGGTTCCACATGATCACGTACGTGAACGCGATTGCTGAGATGTCTACCCCAGCGCGTGCACGATCCGTTCTGTTGCTTCATTGAGGACAGCGTCGATCTTGGAGGTGTCCGAGCCCCCGCCTTGGGCGAACGTGGGGGCCCCACCCCCTCCTCCGCCCAACGCTTGCGACATCGTCTTCACGATATCGCCGGCGCGCACCTCATGGATCGTCCTGGAGACTTTGCAGACGACAAGCGCGCGCCCTGCGTTCTCCCCGGCCAGCACGATCACCGCCGGCTGGGCTGCTTCCTCGATGCGGTCGGCCAGGGATTTGAGTTGATCGACGGGTAGATCGGCGCGATGCACGATGAGGTGAACGTTGCCTACCGGTGAGGCTGTCCCGGCGATCTCCTGCGATAACGCCTGCACTCGCTCTGCGGTGACGGCCTCCATCTGCGCGGTCAGCGCGTCGATCTGAGCACGTAGCTGCTCGATCCCCGCCATCGGGTCATCACCCAACTGCGCGTGCATCGTCCGCTGAAAGCTGTCCTGCTGCCTGAGGTAGGCAAGCACCGTATCTCCCGTGATCGCGCGCACCCGGCGCGTGCCCGCAGAGATGCTCTCTTCGGATACGATCTTCACGAGGCCGATCTGCCCGGACCGGGACACGTGAGTTCCGCCGCAAAGCTCCTTGCTGACCGCATCGACGCTGACGACGCGAACCTCTGTCTTGCCCTTGTACTCGTCCTCAAACAGCCCGATCGCTCCGGAGGAGGTCGCCTGTTCGAGAGACAGCCACTCGGTGGTCACCGGATGGTCCGCGAGCACGGCTGCGTTGATGAAGTCTTCTACGGCTGCGATCTGCTCGTCCGTCAGCTTCTCGAAGTGCGAGAAATCGAACCGCAACTCGCGGTCGTTGACCAGTGATCCCGCCTGAGCCACATGCGCTCCCAGCACGGACCGTAACCCGGCATGGAGAAGATGAGTGGCCGTATGATTGCGGCGAATCCGGTGGCGGCGTTCAACGTCCAGTTCGAGCACGCATTCGTCTCCCGGGTCAAACGCGGCGGTGGCGTCCTCGATGCGGTGGAGAATGGTCCCTGCCTCATGTTGCGTTGCACCCACCACCCGAACCGTGAACCCCTTGGTCAGGTTGCTGATCGTCCCCACGTCCGCCACCTGTCCTCCACCCTGTGCGTAGAACGGCGTCTTCTGGAACGCGACGTGATGAGTCTCTTCGTCGAATCCCGTGACGGTCGTGGTCACGGTGTCCTGCTCGTAGCCCACGAACTGCGCGTCGGGGTCCTCGCGACGGTGCCAGCTTCGGACCACCGTCGCCTCGGCCTCCATGGATGTCGAGATGTCCATCGCTGCTCGTGCGCGCGTACGTTGCTTCTCCATTTCGCGGCGGAACTCCTCCATATCGACGTGCAGGCCTTGCTCAGCTGCGATCTCCTGCGTCATCTCCACAGGGAAGCCAAAGGTGTCGTTCAGCTCAAACGCTACGGTCCCTGGGAGTCGCGGTTCGCCCGACTTCGACAGCTCGCTGAGCACCTTAGTCAGGCGTCGTTCGCCTTCGCGCAACGTTCTTCGGAACGTCTGCTCTTCGCGGCCGAGTAGCCGTTGGGCGACCTCTTTGACGCGTGCGACTTCCGGGTAGGTCGTGCCCATGGCCTCGATTACCGGCTCCACGAAGGTGGCCAACGATCCCGGCGCCAACTCGAGTTGCTCGCCCGCACGGATGGCGCGCCGCAGGATGCGTCGAACGACGTAGCCTTGACGCTCGTTGGACGGCATCACCCCCTCCGACACCAAGAACAGCACGCCGCGCACGTGATCAGCGATCGTGTTCCGGAAGACGATGTCCTGCGGCGTCATCGGCCGAGGCGCAGCAGTTTCGATTGCCTCGACCATCGGACGGAATAGGTCGATCTCGAAGTTGGACTTCGCACCTTGCAGCGTGCCGGCGGTGCGCTCCAGTCCCATCCCCGTATCGATGTTCTTCTGCTTCAGCGGAGCCAGCGACCCGTCGGGCTGGGCGTTGTACTGCATGAACACCAGGTTCCAGATCTCCGAAAACCGATTGCAGTCACACGCCGGACCTGCACAGTTCGGGTCGCCGCATCCGTTGTTCTCCCCCGTATCGAAGTGGATCTCGGAATCGGGACCACACGGACCGGTCTCTCCCACCGGCCCCCACCAGTTGTGCTCTTTCCCGAGACGGACGATCCGTTCTCGGGGGAGACCGATTCGGTCGTTCCATAACGCGAAGGCTTCATCATCCTCATGGTAGACGGAGACCCAGAGTCGCTCGGCGTCGATCGAAAGCTCCTCGGTCAGGAACGTCCAGGCCAGGTCGATGGCGCCTTCCTTGAAGTAGTCTCCAAATGAGAAGTTGCCCAGCATCTCGAAGAATGTCTGATGAAAGGATGTCCTGCCTACATTCTCGATATCCGTTGTCCGGAAGCACTTCTGGCACGTTGTCACCCGTGGGTGAGGGGGGGGCGAGTTTCCGGCGAACGGTTCCTTGAACTGCACCATGCCGGCCGAGGTGAACAGCAGCGTGGGATCATGAGGCACCAGCGGAGAACTTGGAAGCTTCATGTGGTCCCGTGATGCGAAGAACTCAAGATATCGGCTGCGTAGCTCGGATGCCTTCATGGAACGCTCCTTTGTCTGTGCATCCCTCGGATTATCGATCCCTTTCTTCAGGGGCGCAAACGCTCCGTTGCTGAGGCCGTCGTACCTCACTATACTGGGAAGCGAGTTCACAGGGAGGGGTCTTGGATGTTCATTGAGGCGATCGAAGCACGACAGATACTGGATTCTCGGGGGAACCCCACCGTGGAGGTCGACGTCTACCTGGAAGATGGAGGATTCGGACGGGCTGCCGTTCCTTCCGGTGCGTCCAAGGGGAAGTTCGAGGCGCATGAGCTGAGGGATGAGGATCCCGAGGTTTACCACGGACGTGGTGTAGACCGCGCGGTCGACAGCATTCGTGAGGAGATCGAGCCGATGCTGCTCGGACGGAACGCGCTCGATCAAGCGGAGCTGGACCGGCTTTTGATCGAGTTGGATGGTACGCAGAACAAGGGGCGACTGGGAGCAAACGCGATCCTGGGCGCCTCGCTGGCCACTGCGCATGCGGCGGCCGATAGTCTTGGTCTGCCGTTGTTTCGGTATCTGGCGGGAGCCCGCGCGGCAACCCTGCCGATTCCGATGATGAACGTGCTCAATGGGGGCGAGCATGCCGACAACAACGTCGATGTGCAGGAGTTCATGCTGCTCCCGGTAGGGATGCGCTCCTTCCGGCAGGCAGTGCGAGCCTGTGCTGAGGTGTTTCACACCCTGAAGGGTATTCTCAAAGAAGGTGGACGGTCGACGTCGGT
>CAZQHD010000037.1:13238-16690 GCA_964593295.1 uncultured Thermotogae bacterium
GAGGGCGGGTTCGCCCCGAATCTGCCCGACAATCGAGACGCGCTGAGCCTGTTGGTTCAGGCGATCGAGCGTACGGGCTACCGTCCGGGCGAGGAGATGGCCATCGCGCTGGATGTGGCCGCCACATCCTTCTTGCGCGATGGAGCGTACGACTTCACTGTCAGCGGGCAGGTCGAGAGACTCTCGTCCGCGGATCTTGTCGATACGTACACGTCATGGGTTCGCGAGTACCCGATCTTCTCCATCGAAGACGGAGTCGGTGAAGAAGACAAGGACGGCTGGAAGCTGCTCACGCAACGGCTCGGCTCGTCGATCCAGATTGTCGGTGATGATGTGTTTGTCACGAATCCGCAGCTGCTTCAGCAAGGAATCGAGATGGGATTCGCCAACGCGATCCTGATCAAGTTGAATCAGATCGGCACAGTCTCGGAAACGCTGCGGACGATGGAGATCGCGCACTTCGCCGGGTACTCGTGTGTCGTGTCCCACCGGTCGGGAGAGACGGAGGATACATCGATTGCTGATCTGGCGGTTGGAACGGGCTGCGGACAGATCAAGAGTGGCTCTGTGTCCCGTTCTGAACGCGTCGCCAAGTACAATCGGCTGATGCGCATCGAGGGCGAGCACGAGTTGCCCATGTCGGTTTGGCCTGATCGTTTCATGCCGTAATCGGAACACGGAAGGGGAGAGGATGACGCGGGGGGGGCGTGCGCGCAGCGGGTCCGGTGTGTATCTGAGGCGTCCCTCCGGGTTCCGGGTCCACAGCGTCTGGAGGATCATCGGAGCCTTCCTGCTCCTGGCGGCTGTGGTCTCGCTGTTCTCGTATCGTGGTGCGCTCATCGTCGCTTTTCGCAGGGAGCTTCTGGCGACGGTCACCGCCCAGGAGCAAGCCATCGAGCAGCGCGCAGCCCTGGAGCAACGCCTGGCTCAGCGGAGCGACCCCTCGGTCATCGAGGACGAAGCGCGACGACAGCTGGGCTGGATGCTGCCGGGGGAGGAGCGGGTGGTCTTCCTGCCCGCTGACGATGCGTCCATACGTGGGGGGGAGTGACGTGCCGAGTTCGTTTGTTCATCTGCACGTGCACTCGGAGTACAGCATTCTGGACTCCTCGTGCAAGATCTCACGGCTTCTGGATCGGGCGCAGGCGCTCCAGATGGATGCGCTGGCGTTGACCGACCACGGCGTCATGAGCGGCGTCATCAAGTTCTACCGCCAAGCCGTGAGGCGCAAGATCAAGCCGATCCTCGGGTGCGAGATCTACGTTGCGCCGGGCGACAGAAGGGACCGCAACGCGCAGCTCGGCCGGAGATACTACCACTTAGTCTTGCTGGCGGAGAACGAGATCGGATACCGCAACCTGTTGAAGATTGTCAGCTGTGCGCACACCGAGGGGTTCTACTATCGACCGCGTGCGGACAAGGACTTACTCCGTACGCACGCCGAGGGACTGATCGCTCTCTCCGCTTGCGAGTCTGGCGAGGTTCCCACGCTACTGAAGGAAGGGCGACGGGAGGAGGCTCAACGGGCGGCAAAGGAACTCTCGCAGATCTTCGGTCGAAACAACCTCTTCATCGAGATTCAGCACCACGAGACCGAACGGGACGCACAGTTGAGATCGCGTCTGATCGAACTGGCGCGTGATCTCGACCTGCCTCTGGTGGCCACGGCGGATGTCCACTACTTGAGCCCGGACGACCGTTTGGCTCATGAGGTGCTCCTCAACATCCGTGCGAACCGGACCTTGGACGATCCCGACCATCGTGTCTTCGACGGAGAGGGGTATCATTTCCGCACCGCAGAGGAGATGGAGGTGTTGTTCGAAGACGTCCCCGAGGCGATCGCCAACACGCGAATGATCGCGGACCGCTGCACTCTTCAGATGAGCTTCGATCGTGCAATGATCCCGCCGTTTGAGCTCCCGGACGGTGTCGTCTCTCCCCAAGAGTACGTACGCGAGTTGGCGTACGCGGGCGCGGCTGAACGGTATCCGGAGATGGATGAGGCGGTTGAAGAGAGACTGACCTATGAGTTGTCCGTCATCCGACAAATGGACTACGCCACGTATTTTCTGATCGTGTGGGACTTCGTGAAGTACGCGCGGGAGCAGGGGATCTCCGTGGGGCCGGGCCGAGGATCGGCGACGGGCAGTCTTGTGTCGTACTGCCTGGGCATCACACGCGTGGACCCCCTCAAGTACAGCCTCATCTTCGAACGGTTCCTTAACCCGGAGCGTATCAGCTTGCCGGACTTCGACATTGACTTCTGCATCAAAGGTCGGGACCGCGTGATCGAGTATGTGCGAAGGAAGTACGGTGGCGAGGCCTGGTGGACACGGATCGCTCAGATTGCGACGTTTGACCGTATGGCGGCACGATCGGTGGTACGCGATGTGGGCCGGGTTCTCGGTGTTCCCTACGCTCAGACAGACCGTGTGGCGAAGCTGATCCCGTTCGGCTGGGGCCTACAGGCAGCGATCGAGCGTGTCCCCGAGCTGCGGACCTTGCGGACGGAGGACCCACAGATCGACAAGCTGACCGAGATCGGATTACGCCTTGAGGGACTGACTCGTAACGCATCGACGCACGCGGCCGGCGTGGTCATCGCGCCGGAGGCGCTCTCGGATCACGTTCCGCTGCTTCGGCTCGGCGACGGCGAGTTCGTTACGCAGTTCGACATGGGGGACGTAGAGGCGGTCGGACTGCTGAAGTTTGACTTCCTTGGCCTGAGAAACCTCACGCTGATCGATGAGACGCTCGCGTGCTTGCGCGCGGTGGGCGATGTCGATCTGAGCCTCGAGACGATTCCTCTCGATGACGCAGCCACGTTCACCATGCTTTGCGAAGGCAAGACAGCAGGGATCTTTCAGCTGGAGAGCTCGGGGATGACAGCGCTGATCCGTCGGGTTCAGCCGAACCGTTTTGAGGACTTGATCGCACTGCTCGCCCTGTACCGGCCCGGGCCGCTTGAGAGCGGGATGACCGAGGAGTACGTTGAACGACGCAATGGCCGACGTGCGGTTCGTTATCCTCATCCGTCGCTGAAGGACGTTTTGGAGGACACGTATGGCCTACCGATCTATCAGGATCAGATCATGCTGATGGCGCGGGCCCTCAGTGGATTCACGCTGGCGGAGGCAGACATTCTCCGAAAGGCGATGGGCAAGAAGGACAAGGCGTTGATGGCCAGTCTGAAGGAGAAGTTCATCGTTGGGTGCCGCGAACAAGGGGTATCTCCGGACGCGGCGAAGACAGCGTTCGAGGAGATGGAGAAGTTCTCGCGCTATGGGTTCAACAAGTCGCATACGACAGCCTACGCGTTCATCTCCTACTGGACGGCATACCTCAAAGCCAACCACCCGACCCACTTCATGGCCAGTCTTTTGACCAGCGTGCAAGGAGATCACGACAAGGTTGGGGAGTACGTGGCGCAGTGTCGAGCGATGGGGATTGAG
>CAZQHD010000038.1:0-16557 GCA_964593295.1 uncultured Thermotogae bacterium
GCTCCGGAGGGATCTCTCCGGCCGTGGCGGACAGAGAGACGAAGAGAGCCATGGATATGAACATGTAGACGGATAGGGCGCGCATCGCAAGCCTCCTCAAGGTGTTCCCTGATCCTACGGATCTCCTCACCCTACCATAGAGAAGAATGGGTGTGCAAAGAACGATCTGATCAGGGGCGCCGGCTACATCGTCGTGTGCTTCTCATACGCCTCGATGATCCGCGCCACGAGAGCATGCCGTACTACATCCTCCTTGTCCATGTGAACGAACGAGATGCCGTTGATGTCGGCAAGGATCCGCTGCACGGCGATCAGGCCTGACACCTGTCCTTGCAGATCGACCTGGGTGACATCCCCGGTGATGATCGCCTTGGAGTGAAAGCCGAGCCGCGTGAGGAACATCTTCATCTGCAGAGAGGTCGTGTTCTGCGCCTCATCGAGGATTACGAAGCAGTTGTTCAACGTCCGCCCGCGCATGAACGCCAGCGGCGCCATTTCGATCCGTCCGTACTCGACAAGCTTCTCAAACTCGGGGACGGGGATCATGTCGTAGATTGCATCGTAGAGGGGGCGTAGGTACGGGCTGACCTTGGCCTGAATGTCTCCTGGGAGGAATCCCAGTTCCTCCCCCGCCTCCACGGCCGGTCGGGTCAAGATGATTCGCTTGACCTGTTCGCGCTTCAGATAGTCAATGGCCATCGCCACGGCGAGGTAGGTCTTTCCCGTGCCGGCCGGACCGATCGAGAACGTGATGTCGTGATCTCGGACAGCCTGGACATACTTATGCTGTCCTACCGTCTTCGCGCGGATCTCCTCGCCCCAGTGAGTGACACGAACGACGTCTGAGAGCACACCCTCTACGCCCACACCGGCCTTGATCTGTGTGATGAGATAGCGGACATCGTGGACTGACGGCGTATGCCGCCCGGCGACCAGGTCCATCAGCTTCTCGAACAGCGATCGGATCCGTTCGACCTCGTCCGGATCGCCTTCGATCAGGATCGTCTCCCCTCGGGCGATGATGCGGGCTTCGAACGACCGTTCGATCTCCTTCAGGTTCTTATTGAATGGGCCGAACAACGCGGACTGCTCTGTGTTGTCACGCAGCGTCATCTGAACTCGCGACGGCTCGATGGTCATCCACTCCCTCCAAGACAGCTCCTGATCGACCGGTGATGTGGGCAGCGGCAGTAGATCCAATGGGAATCCGTCGATCGGAGATGAGGCGTACCTCCACGTAGTCACGTGTGTATCCACGCCAGGAGGCCTCCCGATGCCCTTCGACGAGAAGATCTTGGGTCGAACCGATCCGGTTGTCAAGCGTGTCAGCAAGCGTGATCTCCCAACGCCGCAGGAGGGTCTCCGACCGTGTGCGCTGAACACGGGGAGGGACGGAGGCGGGAAGTGCGTAGGCCTCGGTGCCCGGACGGGGCGAGTATCGGAAGATGTGAACGTTCACGTATCCGACCTCCTCGACCCGAGCGCAGGTGTTGGCGAAGGCCACCTCATCCTCGCCGGGGAATCCTACGATCAGATCTGTTCCCAGCGTGGCTTTGGGCAGGGCGGTTCGGATGCGCTCCACGATGCGGAGGTAGGATGCGACATCATAGCCTCGCCGCATGGCTCGCAGAACTCTGTCATCCCCGCTTTGCAGCGGGACGTGGAAGTGAGGACATACTGTGGGCGAGGAGCTGCAGGCATCCAGGAGTGCATCGGTGATCCCGGAAGGGTTGATGGAGGCCAATCGGAGTCTTTGTAGACCGGGAACGGTGGCGATGCGGCGCACCAGCACGGCCAACGAGCCGGCGGGGGGCGCGTACTGGGCGAGGTCGATCCCTGTGAGGATGAGTTCGCATATGCCGGACGAAACGAGTCGGGAGGCCTCATCGAGGACAGCCTGCACGGGCTTGCTGCGCGGCCTGCCGCGGACCTGGCGGGGACGGCAGTAGCTGCAGGCGCGTCCGCAGCCATCCTGAATCTTGAGCGATGCGCGAACGCGCGTCGCTGGACCGATGGAGCGCTCACACGCCAGATCCACAGGCGATCGAGGGGGGAGGACTCCACGGACTCCTGATCGCGCACGATCCACGGCGTCCACGATGAACGTCTTCCAGCTGTTGCCCGCAAGAAGATCAGCTTCGGGAAAGCTCGTCAGACCTTGGGTTACGGCGTCCGCCAGACATCCCACCAGAAGGATCACGGCGTGCGGTTGGTCACGACGGGCGCGGCGTGCAGCTTGACGTGCCTTTCTCTCGGCCAATGCAGTGACGGTGCATGCGTTGAGCAGGATCAGATCCGGTGACCGCGACGTGATCTCGTACCGCGCTGCAAGCAGAGCGCGCATGACGTCGCTGTCGTACTGGTTGGCCCGGCACCCGAAGGTCTGGATGGTCAATCGCGATCGCATCAGTCGGTGTGCCTCTTCACCGTGAACCGAAAGAAGGAGGGATGGTCGGAGGCAGGCATTCCTGCTTTGCTGCGTGCGATGGAGACTTGATCCTGCACCGTGTCCACGCCGGGAAGTCCAGGAAGGAGCAGTCCCCGTCGACCCTTTGACTCGACCAGCACGCCGTATCGATCGGGGTCGAGATCCGTGGTAGTACACGGTTCGAGCGGAGAGAGTACGTCCACAGAGACACTGAGCCCCTCCAGCTCCTCCTCGCGCACGGGGGCGAACCGCGGATCGGCAGAGACTGCCTGGATCGCATTGACAATGACCTCTCGAACGAGTGACTCCTGCGTGGGACGGATCGTACCGATGCATCCGCGAAGCCGATCTCCTTGCTTCACGGAGACGAAGACGCCCGCGCGCTGTGGGATGGTATGGGATGCTGTTGTCGGAGTCGAAAGGATGCGTCCCGAGGAGACATACAGGCAGATCGCCCGGCGCGCAAGCCCGACCAGGTCGATAGGGTCTTCAGAACTCCGTACAGGATCCATTGCTTGGAGAGAGCATATCCGTGAGAGGCGCCGGGTCAACCCCTCGCCCCCCGAACCGCGGTGACGAGGGGCCTCCCGTGGTAGACGCGATGAGCGGAGTGGCGCTTCGTGGTGCTGGTTGACATTCTCGGATGGCTGTGGTAGCGTCGAGTCGAGACCATGAGGGGGAATACAGTACGAAAACAGGTTCTTGTTTGCGCGGGGATCGTGTTGGCGTTGGCATTGGCCGCGCTCACCTGGTTTCTTCTGACGCAACGGGAGGTCGAGCGTCTCCTCGTCGAGACAGATCGAGTACAGATCCTTCTGGTCGGGCAGGACGAGCTGCGCGGGGTGCACTCCATCGCCCTGCTCAGTCTCTCCGAAGACGATGCTGTGCTCATCTCGGTCCCCGCAGATCTTCGCGTGCATGACGGCTCTGGCGAGTTCCAGCAGGCGGCCCAGTTGCTGGCGACGTCGGGCCCGGACGCAGTTCGAACGTCGATTGCCTCGTTGACGGGCGTAGAGATTCCCTTCCACATCGTGGTTGCCTGGACGGCGATTCTTCCGTGGGTTGAGGACCTGGGTGGTGTTCCTGTCACGCTGGACGCCGACGTAGTATACGAAGGCATCCTGCAGAGCGGCGAACCGGTCGAACGACGCTTCTTGGCGGGCAATCACAGGCTGCAGGGAGAGGATGCGCTGATGTTCGCAACGACACCTTCGGATTCAGGAGATGTCGGTCTGTGGGATCGCCAGGGGATTCTCCTACGCGGACTCCTTCTGGAGGGGATGGCGTCGTGGCCGTCCGACGGCGATGCGCGGAGTGCGCTTCGAAGGGCGCGGGCGCAATGGGAAACCCAACTCTCGGTTCCGGACCTGGCACAAGCCGTCGAACTACTGCGAGGGGTTGCTGAGCAAAACGTCAAGCTCTACGGTCTTCCCGGGGACACTGTAGAGATCGACGGCGTCACGTATACTCAACCTCGCGCGGTGGAGATCGAGCGGCTGATCTCTCTGCGACTCAGGGGGTTGGAGCTGGTCACGCCGGAAGATACGCAAGTCGCGCTCTTCAACGGCAACGGAAGCCGGGGGGCGGCGGCGCGTACGGCGGAGTATCTCGGGGTGCGCGGCTTTCAGGCCGTCGTTCCGGGGACCGGCAATGCCGATCATTTTCTGTACGAGACGAGCCACGTCATCGTGCTCACGGAGGAGCCGAAGGCGTGGCTTGTGAGGGATGCACTCCCCGTAGAGGCGACGATTGAGTTTCCCGAGACCCTGCCGACGACCTACGAGGCTGTCAGGCACCAGGTCCCGTTGGGAACGGATGTCGTCGTGATTGTCGGGATCGGATTGGAGTTCGAGTGAACAGCGATGAGCAGAGATGGGTGCGCCAGGCGATCGATCTGATCGAGGCGCGCAAAGGCGAGAACATCGTGGTGGTCGATCTTTCAGAATCATCCATCCCGACCAGCTACTTCGTGATCGCGGAAGCGGACAACGCGGTGCATCTGAAGGCGATCGCGACGGCGTTCATGACACAGTTTCCCCTCTCTCCGCAGCACCGAGAGGGATGGGAGGAGCGCCGATGGGTCGTGATGGACTTCGGGGACATGATCGTCCACCTGTTCCAGCGGGATGCACGCGCGTTCTACGACATCGAGTCGCTCTGGGCCGACCACATCGTGGCGATGGACGCGATCGCCTAGAGCTCTTTTCTATCCTGTCGATGCGATCCTTCGCTCCGGGCAGATGCCGGCGTACGGGCAGTGGTCGCAGGCTCGGTACCGTGGCGTGCCGGGGAACGCTCCGTGGCGGATGCCCTCGGCGGCGCGTTCCAGACTCTCTCGAGCCGATTGGATCATCTTCTCCGTGGGAGAAGACCGTCCGATGACCAGATCAGGTGTGAGAAACCGTAGCTCGAGAATGGCAGGGAGGCCCCCGAACAGCGACTCATAGGCCAAGGCATACAATGCCATTTGGAGGCTGCTCTTCAGCCTTTTCTGGGCCTGCTCCTCGTCGGGCACCTCGGATGTCTTGTAGTCGATGATGACACCCTCCGTCTCCACACGGTCGATGCGGTCGAAGATTCCGACGAGACGGATGTCGTCCAGCAGGATCGAGAACCGCTTCTCGACGTAGGAAGGGACGGATGAAGAGGCGGTCTCCGCTGCGTGGAACACCTGGAGAGCTTTGAGCCCCTGCTTCATCCGCAGCTCCTCATGTTGTCGCGTGAGGAATCCTTCGGATGTCCACGCTTTGCGGAAGACATCGTGAAGTAGGCGAAGCGGCGTCTCGCGCCCGGCGATCCGATGGAGATGGAAGACGCGAATGGCCTGATGCACCGCATTTCCGTAGATCACCGCGTGGTGTTGTCGGATCGGAACGCTCAACACGTGGATGTATTCGTACTTCTTGGGGCAGGTGAGGTAGTCGTCGATCCTGCGGTGGCTCAGGGAGAGGATCGGCGTTCCGGGCTCGGTGAGCGTGAGCGGCGGAGGCGCAAGCGCTTCGTCCTCCTTCGGTTGCGCGTGACGCGAGATCCGCGTCAGCGTGGGGCGTGGCTCAGCAGCGATCTGCTGCGGACCCGTGTCGAGGGCTTCGGAGACGAACAGCGATGGCTTTCGCGGGCGCTTGCCTCCGTAGTCTTGCGCGCTGGTGAGATAGACATCCTCTTTGGCTCGTGTCATCCCTACGTAAAACAGCCGGCGTTCCTCTTGCTGGTGGAAATCCGATCCTTCGGGGGGGGCGTTGATCAGGGCATCGGGCAGCGGCACCGGCTCCGAGCGACGGGACGAGGGGAACCGGCCTGACACCAAGCCCACAAGGAACACGATCGAGAACTCCAGACCCTTGGCCTGATGGATGGTGAGCACGTTGACGGCATCGACATCGATTCCGGCGTCGCCGACCGGCGGATTGTCCCCTGCTTCGATCAGATCATCCAGATAGTCAATGAACCAGGGGACCCGGTCGTAGCGGGCAACGCGCCCGAACCGTTCGACGATGGAGAAGAGCCTTGCCAGATTCTGCACGCGCCGCAGGTCGCCCGGCGCGGTGGAGTTGGACAGGCGTTCAATCGTTCCTGTCCGCTGGTGAAGATACTGATAGAGGACCTCGCCCGTACGCTGCTTGGTGGAGAGAGGAAGCATCGCATCCAGGTCATCCAGCAGACGACGAATGGCGTCCACGGCCTGGGCAGGGATATCGAGAAACCCTGCACTGCGCTGTAACCCACGGAACACATTGAGGAGCGGCTTGTTCTGGCGTTGTGCGTGCCCGGTGGCCACGGCCAGTCCCTCCGGCGGGACGGCGTACGGCTCCGAGGACGCCACGTAATGCAGCGAGAGAGAGTCGTGTGGATCAGCCAACACGCGAAGAAAGGCAATGGCGGATCGAATCTCCTCTTGATCGTACAGACCGCGGCTACCGGAGAACCGCCAGGGAACGCGGGCCAGATTCAGGGCGCGCAGGAACGTCTCTGCCTGCGCGTTGCTGCGCACCAGGATGGAGAAGTCCGAGTACGGCCGTTGCTCCGTCTCCCGACGGGTACGGATTGTGGAGGCCACGAACTCGCACTCGTCGTCCAGGCTCTCGAAGTGATGCACGCGCGGAGGTCGTCCGGCCCCCTGATGGGACCGAAGGCGCTTGTTGACGCCGGCGCGAATCTCCAGCCGGTCGGGATTGTTATGCTGAATCAGGCGGTAGGAGGCGTCGAGGATGGCCTGAGTGGAGCGATAGTTGTCGTCCAGGACCACGGTGGAGGCATCGGCGAAGGACTGCTGGAAGTTGAGGATGTTGCTGATCGCAGCGCCTCGAAACTTGTAGATCGACTGATCGTCGTCTCCGCACACCGTCAGATTCCGGTGGGATGCGAGCAGGCGAAGCAGCTCGAACTGCGCGTGGTTTGTGTCCTGAAACTCGTCGATCAGGACGTAGCGAAAACGCTGCCGGTACTGCTCGAGCACCGTGGGATGCTCGCGGAATAGCCGAAGCGTCAGCGCGATCTGGTCGCCGAAGTCGACGAACCCTCCCTCCGCGAGGAGCCGTTGGTAGACGGCGTAGGTCTGTGCCAGTTCGCGCTGCTTGAGGGCCTCCTCTCTGATGGCCTCCGCGTCCTCTGCATGTGCAAGCTCCGCGGCGCTCCGGGACAGCTGTTCGGCATACGCTGCGTACGCCTCGGGCGTGACATCCTCATCCTTGGCGCGCGAGAACAGGCCTAGAAGTGCGCGGAGGTGACGCATCGGGTTTCCCAACGGACGGAAGTGGTCGAGCGGGAGGTCGAACAAGCGCTCCTTGAGGAAGATGGCCTGCTCCGCCTCCGTCAACACGCGGAAGTCCGGGGAGAGGCCGAGGAGCAGGCCGTGCTCGCGCAGGACGCGGTCGCAGAACGAGTGAAACGTGGCGATCTGCGCCTCGACGTATCCATAGGGCACCAGGACGTCGACACGAGCCTCCATCTCCGCTGCCGCACGTTCCGTGAAGGTGAGGGCAAGGATCTCCGAAGGACGGGCTCGCTTCTCGGAGATCAACCAGGCGATCCTCCGCGTGATGACGGTGGTCTTTCCGGTGCCCACCCCAGCGACGATCAACAGAGGCCCCTCGCCGTGCGTCACGGCTGCGCGCTGGGATTCGTTGAGGTCGTGTAGAAGCTCCATCGCTGCCCCTTCTTGGCGGTCGAGTGGCCAGGTTCGCTTTGGTTCCGGTGGCTTGTCCCTTTCGTGGTGAGTCTCCACGGGGGCCATCGAGAGAATCCTGGGCAGAGCGTACCGAGGCAGCGCAGACAGTCAAGCCGCGTCCCATTCCATGGAGAAGGGGAAGCCGGAAGCTTCCCCTTTCGAATCTCTCTGTGACTGGAGAGCGAACGCTCTACGGTCCGTCGACCCTACTTCTTGGCGACGGTGTCCTTGAGGTTCTTTCCAGCCTTGAACGCGGGAACCGTCTTGGCGGGCGTCTTGATCCGCTGGCCCGTCTGAGGGTTCATCCGGGTCGTGGCCTTTCGCTTGCGCGTCTCGAACTTCCCGAACCCTGTGATGATCACAGGTTCGTTCTTCTTGAGGGCGGCGGTGATGACCTCCACCATGCCGTCGAGCGCGGCCCGTGCGTCCTTCTTGGTGAGCCCCGTCTTCTTCGCCAGTTTCTCCACGAGTTCTGCCTTGTTCACGTCTACCCCCTTGGGTTGTGAGAATCTGGCGCCAGTATAGCAGTGAACGATGGCCTTGCCAAGTCTACAGCGTAGACTCGGCAAGGGTTTGCTCAATTACGGGTATGGAAAGTACGTAGTCATGCATAGTGCAGCGCTTTTCACTCGACGGCCACGATACGGCCCACAGGACGGCCCTTTGGGCCGATGCATCGCTTGGGACATCCTCGGCGTGCCTAGGGAAGGGGATCCCCGCCGAGGATCGCGGAAGCCCTGTTCGAGAAGGGCCTTCCCTTCGTTGATCCATGCATTGCTGATCCGATCGAGACAACGAAACGCTCGACGTTGCGCTGCAGGCCTGCAGGAGGGCAGATAGCGACCGCCCCCAGCCGCCTACTCCACCAGATGAATGCGTCCGGGCGGCACGAGCGTGACACGGAACGCCAACCCATCGTACTGTCCGCAGGCAGCTTCGATCTTCTTGAGTTGCGACTTGTAGCGGCTGGAGATGTGAATGCAGAAGAGCTCCTTCTTGACGCGTGCACTCCGCGCGCAGTCGATCGCTTCGGCGAGGGTCGCGTGCTTGTACTCCTTGCGATCATCCTCGTCCAGAAATGTCGTGTCGTGACAGAGGACCTCCGTGTCGGCGATGTAGGCCGGCTTGATGGCGACCGAATCGCCTCCGTAGGAGAACAGCTTCTGATGGTACGACTCCGAGATCGCGGCACGTCCCTCGCTGCGGGCCTTGACCGCGATCTCCTCTTGGGAGAGATTCGCCAGAGCAGGCTTCAAGCGATGACGGACCTCGACGACGTTGTAGCCAAGAGAGGTTTCGCTGTGAACGTGCACGGTGGGGAACGCCTCGACGTAGCGCGGCATCTGGCCCGAGAGGACCTCAACGCGATCCCCGGGTTCCAGAGGGACCCATTCCAACTCGTAATCGAGGCGACGATTGGTTCGGCCGATGAACCGCATCATCTCTGTGATCAGGTAGTTGTCCTTGGGGTAGTAGATGGAAAGCCGCTTCTCCTTGTCGCCCATCCCCGTGTTGCGGATGTTCACCAGACCGATCAGACCGCCGATGTGATCGGCGTGTCCGTGAGAGAGGAAGATCCGTTGGATGGCGAACGCCTTGTTGCCCAGGATCGAGCTGGCCCCCTCCCCCGCATCGAAGAGAATGCGATCCGCGTTATAGTAGATCCAGCTGGAGTACAGCGCCTTGGAGTACATAAGCAAACGCATCGAACAGACCTCGTTTCCGGTACAATGCTCGCCCGTGGTGTCGGGCGGGCAGGAGGGGTCATTATACGCCCGGAACGCAAGCTCGCGAAACCGCATGGGAACGAGAACGTGATGCGCATCACTGTGTGAGGACAGCGGCCCCCGTAGAATGGGCCGGGCATTTGGAGGATACGGATGATTGAGCTGCGCTTGATTCGTGAGCAACGACAGGAGATCGAAGCACGTCTGAGAACGCGAGAGCCGGGGATGGACCTCTCCGAGATCCTGGCTTTGGATGCCCAGCGACGCGAGTTGATCGCTGAGGTGGAGGGGCTGAAGGCACAGCGCAATCAAGGGTCAGAGGAGGTGGGGCAGCGCAAACGTCGGGGCGAAGACGTCGATGATCTGCTCAAGCAGATGTCGGCCCTTTCGGAACGCATCGGTGCGCTCGACGATACGCTGCGCCGTACGCAGACAGAGATGGACGCCCTGCTCGCGCAGCTTCCCAACCTGCCGCATGCGTCCGTGCCGGTCGGGCCGAAGGATCAGTATGTTGTTCTGAAGACCGTCGGAACGCCGCCCGAGGCAGACCATCCCATCCGCCATCATCTCGAACTGGCGGAGGAGAAGGGCATCCTCGACTTCCCGCGTGCGGCCCGCATCGCGGGGGCCCGGTTCCCGATGTACGTCGGTATGGGCGCCCGTCTGGAGATGGCGCTGATCCAGTTCATGTACTTCCATCATGCAGACAGAGGCTATGTCCCGGTTTGGCCGCCGTTCATGGCCAACGAGCGCAGTTTCTACGTCTCCTCCCAACTACCGAAATTCGAAGACGACATCTACCGTTGTGATCGCGATGGCCTTTACCTGAACCCGACCGCGGAGAGCTTGCTGGTGAACCTGCACGCGGAGGAGATCCTCGATGCTGAGGAACTGCCGAAGCGTTACGTTGCCTACACGCCGTGCTTTCGACGGGAGGCGGGAAGCTATGGTGAGGAAGAACGGGGCCTGATCCGCGTTCACCAGTTCAACAAGGTGGAGATGTTCAAGTTCACCGCGGCGGAGAAATCGTACGCCGAGCTGGACGAGCTCATCGTCGACGCGGAGCGGGTGCTGGACGCTTTAGGGCTCCATTACCGCGTTGTGCTGCTGACGACCGAGGACATGGCACAGCAGGCGGCCAAGACCGTGGACCTTGAGGTCTACCTGCCGGGGCAAGGGCGCTACTACGAGGTCTCATCGTGCAGCAACTGCGAAGCGTATCAAGCGCGGCGTGGGAGCATCCGATACCGGCCGGCGCCGAAGGCGAAACCGGAGTATGTGCATACCCTCAACGGGTCTGGGCTGGCGACCTCACGGCTGATGGCGGCCCTTCTGGAGAACAACCAACAGGCCGACGGATCGGTGCGGATCCCGGAGGTTCTGCAGCCGTGGGTGGGAGCCGAGACGATATGACGACGACGCTCGTGGAGGCGCGTGATCTCGGCAAGGTCTTCCGCTCCCACAGGGGAGAAGTCCATGCGGTGACCGAGGTGACGTTTGCCTGCCACGCCGGGGAGATCTTCGGGCTTCTGGGGCCTAACGGTGCCGGGAAAACGACCACGCTGCGTATGCTGGCGACCATTCTCAGTCCGACGTCGGGAACAGCGACTGTGGACGGGTTCGATGTCGGGGCTCAGCCGGGCGCGGTGCGTGAGCGGATCGGCTTTCTCGCCACCGAGACCGGGCTGTACGATCGGTTCTCAGCTCGAGAGACGCTGCGGTTCTTCGGCCGCATCAACCGCCTCTCGGACGCGGCGATCCGCGCGCGTTCCGACGAGATCTTCCTCGCGCTCGGGATGACGGCGCTGGCGGATCGCCGGGTGGGGACGTTCTCCACCGGGGAGAAGCAGAAGCTCTCGTTGGCGCGGAGCATTCTGCACGACCCGCCGGTTCTGATCCTGGACGAGCCGACGTTCGGGCTGGATGTGATGTCGGCGCGGGCGGTGGTCGAGACGATCGAGATGATCCGGGCCCAGGGGCGCACCATCCTGCTGTCGACGCACATCATGCGGATCGCAGAGAAACTCTGTGATCGGGTAGGCATCCTCCATCGCAGCCGGCTCCACGCCGTGGGAACGGTGAGCGAGCTCAGGGCGCGCTTTGGCGGAGAGGACTTGGAAGAGGCATTCTTCGCCGCCGTGGGCGAAGCGTAGAGAACAGGGTATACAACTGCAAGGGATCGTGGTATGCTCGATCCTAGAGAGACAGAGAGTTAGCCGAAGGAGGCGATGATGGGCAGGAAGGTCGCAGGGGTCATGGCGGCGACGGTTGCCGTCGTGCTGTCGGTCGTCCTGGTGGGGGGGCAGGTAGGCAGTGGAGGGTTCCTTTGGTGGGGGAACCGTGAGCCGATCTACATCTACGGGAACAGCGGATTCAACGTGGAGAATGGCGTGTTCTCAGGGTCGGGCACCGCGTCGGATCCGTACATCATCGAGGGATGGCGTATTGACCGCCCGAACGCGGACTACGGGATTTACATCGATCACACGACGGCGCACTTCGTGATCCGTGACTGCGTCATCGAGGGAACGCGTCAAGCCGGCATCTACCTCAACTCGGTGCGCAACGGACACGTGGAGAACGTCCAGATCGGACGCTCCGGCACGGCGGTGCATCTGCTGAACGCGTCGTACAACCGCTTCGAAGGCAACGTGTTCGCCGAGAACCTGTACGGCATCGTGGCCATGGCCGACTCACAAGGCAATGTCGTCACCGGCAACAGTTTCCTCAGGAACGGCCAACACGGGGTCGATGCGCAGCGACGCAACCAATGGTGCGCCGAGGGAATAGGGAACTACTGGAGCGACTATGTGGGCTATGATGCCGACCAAGACGGGGTCGGGGACATCCCCTACTTCCGGCTGTACGACCGGTATCCGCTGATCACGCCGCCGGTGGAGTGGACGCGCGTGGCGCCGGCGGGGCTGACCTACGCAGGGAACCAGATTGCACCGGACGGATCGTTGGTGGTCACCTCGGAGACACCGATTTCGCTCTCGGCGCTCGATCCCGGAACGGGGGTGGATGTGATTCGCTACACGCTCGACGGGGGAATGACCTGGCGCGTCTACGACGGGCCGATCTACCTGACTGGGGAGGATGGGCCGCGCCGGCTCTCCTACTATGCGATCGACCACCTGGGCAACGTGGAGCGGCCCAAGACCGTCTGCTTCCTGCTCGACAACCACCCGCCGCTCACAAGGATCGAGGTTGGAGAGCCCCGGTTCGAAGACGAACGGGGCATCTGGATCACCTCCGCCACACGCATCTCGTTGCACCTCGTTCAAGGCTCGACCCACGGATGGACGCAGACCTTCTATCGGGTCGATGACCGAGGATGGCAGCACTACTCCTCGCCGTTCACGGTGATGGGATCCGACGGACCTCGAAGGATCAGCTTCTACAGCATCAACGCCTCCGGCGTGACTGAAGCGCTGCAGACGATCCTCCTGCTCAAGGACGATCTCCCGCCGCACACACGCGGAGCCAGGACGTCGGTGCCGACCACGACGGTTCAGGTGGGACCCACGCCGCCGTCGGACACGTCGCCGGAAGAGGTGGAGGAGGAGCCGCTCGACGCGAGCGACGCCTCCGGCCCGTCGGCCGAGACACAGGTGGACCCTGAAGGGACCTCGGACGTCGAAGAGGACGAAGAGGACGAAGAGGACCCATTGGTGTTCAATGACCTTCCCGTGGAGACCGGCTTTGAGACCTCGGTCCAGACCCCCTCGCAGACTCCGTAGCGTCGTCTGAAACGATGGGAAAGAACGTCCGACTGCTGTTCTCTAAGGAGCTATTGGGGGCGGTTCGGGATCGCCGTACCCTGATCCTCACCGTCCTGTTCCCGCTGATCTTCTATCCGCTGGTGCTGTCTGTCCTGGGGCGGTTCGGGGAGGTGGAGCGCGATCGTCTGGAGACGCTGACGCCGGCGGTGTTGTTGGTGGAACGCTCGGAGGATCCCACGTTTCGGGACGAGCTCTCTCGTGCCCACGCCTTCCAGTGGATCGACCAGAGATCGGTGGAGTCCGGGCTCGATGCGCTGCGCGAAGGCCAAGGCAACCTGCTGATGGTGGTCGACAAGGATGCGGGCGGAGAGGGTGTGGGGCTGGAGATCGCACTGCACTACGACCAGTCGGACCCTCTCTCCTACGTGGCCGCTGAGCAGGTGCGTGTGTTTCTGGAGTCGTACCTCAAGCGCGTGGTGATCGAAAAGTTGGGCGAGTTGGGCGTGGCTTACGATGAACTGACCCCTCCGATGCGCATCCGTACGTTCGATGTGGCCACCGGAGATTCCGTGGGCCGGATGATCCTCAGCCGTCTGCTTCCCTACTTCATGGTGCTGGCCATCCTGACCGGCGCCATGGG
The DNA here is from genome assembly GCA_964593295.1 of uncultured Thermotogae bacterium. Lineage (GTDB taxonomy): Bacteria > Bipolaricaulota > Bipolaricaulia > UBA7950 > UBA9294 > SPBW01. Next base: position 13,688 of record CAZQHD010000038.1, read on the forward strand.
GCTGGGCGCGGAGATCACTGCCGGAGAGAAGGAGCGCAGCACGATCGCCACCCTGTTGGTAAGCCAACTCTCGCGAACCGAGATCGTGCTCGGCAAGTTTCTGACCGTATTGACCGTCTCGCTGGTTTCATCACTGCTCTCCGCGGTGGGGCTCCTGATCGGCGTGCGCTTCTTCGGAGGAGGGCTCTCGCCGATGGGATCAGCCGACCCCGTCTTCCAGCTGGATCTGGCGGCGTTCGGCTGGATGCTGGTCGTGCTCGTCCCGCTGGCCGTCATCCTGGCCGCCCTGGTCGTGATCGTTGGGTCGTACGCCCGGAGCCAGAAGGAGGCCAGCACATACCTGCTGCCGATCTACATGGCGATCGTTCTGGTGGGGATGGTTTCCATGACGGGAGGAATGGGCTTCTCCGGCCTGCAGTATCTGATCCCGGTGGCCAATGCCCTGTACGCCTTGCAGCAGATCATCCTGGGCGGCGCATCGTTCCAGAGCTTGGTCTATACCCTAACCGCGAATGTCCTGGCTGGGGGGCTGTTGATCGCCGCGGCGGTGCAGCTATTCAAGCGCGAGGCCGTGCTGTTCCGGAGTTAGCGGAGTGAGGGTTCGTTGAGTTCGTAGGGTGCGTAGGGTTCGAGGGAACGCGACGCGTTCCTTCGCGCAGCAGGGGCTCAGACCCGTTGGCCGCGGGCGAAGCGCTTCATTGCGTCTTGGGTACGGCGTTTGTCGTCCTCTTCTTTGAGCTTGCGACGCTTGTCGTACGTGGTCTTACCCTTGCCCACGCCCAGCTCCACCTTGGCCTTCCCTCGCTTGAAGTAGATCCGTAGTGGAACCACCGTAAACCCGCGTTCCTGCAGCTGGGCTTTCAGCCTGCGGATCTCGCGACGGTGGAGAAGAAGCTGTCGATCACGCAACGGATCGACGTTGTGCATTGATCCCTGCTGGTAGGGCGCAATGTGCACGCCCTTGAGGGTCACCGTCCCGTCGCGCACCACGGCATACCCTTCCTGAAGCGAACAGCGGCGGTCTCGAAGCGACTTCACCTCGGTTCCCGTGAGCGCAATCCCCGCCTCGATTACGTCGGTGATCGCGAACTCGTGGCGAGCTTTCCGGTTGCTGGCGACGACATCGGACATGGTGCTGCGAGACTAGCGTGGTGGAGGTGGCAGCGCAAGGGGAGGAGGGCGGGAGCTACGAGGTGCAACGTGCAAGCAGAGCGCCGGACGCGGGCTCATTGGGTTCGAAGAGTCTGTAGAGAAAGGCACGGTTCGTGTCATGGAACGGGCCGCCTGAACGATGTCCTTCTTGCCGTTGCTCGTGCTGTTCGTACGCTTCGAGGTGCATGCGCCGGGCGATGAGACGGTGGGGATCTGACAAGTCGGGACGAATGTCGTGTTCTCGGTGGAACTGGTGGGTCGCATCCGGACGGTGTGGGGCCTACGATGGCCGTTGCGGCGGCGAGAGCCTGCCCGCGAAAAGGAGCGATCGGATGCGAGAGGCCATGGCATGGCAAGAGCGAGGTCGACGACGGAGCGTGCTCGTCGTGGGGATTGTCGTGCTGTTGGCGGCGGCTGCCTGCACGCGGGTCGAGATCCCTCCACAGGCGCAGTTTGCGTACACGCCGCACGCCGCATACAGCGGGCTCACGGTGACCTTCAACGCGGCCGGATCGGTGCCCGCCGACGAGGAGATCGCCTCCTACCTCTGGCGGTTCGGGGACGGATCGACCGGACAGGGACAGGTGGCGGAGCATCTCTACGCACGGCCCGGCACGTACGGCGTGCAGCTCACGATCACGACGATCGGAGGACAGCAGGCCCACCTCACCCGGTCGATTGAGGTCCAGCGTGGCCTGGTGGTCCCGACGACGTACTCGACGATCCAATCCGCCATCGACGCGGCCCGTGACGGCGAGGCCGTGATCGTGCTGCCGGGAACCTACGCGGAGACGATCGCCCTCCGCGGCAAGAACATCACCCTGCAGAGCCGCGATCCCGAGGATGACGCCGTGGTGCGAGCCACGATGATCCGCGGATCCGAGTACGGGCGATCGACGCTGACGATCGGCGACGGCTCCGAGGCGACTGTGGCCGGGTTCACGCTGTACGGTGGGCCGCAGGCGGGCGACGTCTGCCCCACTTGTCAAGGGATCGTGTACATCCGTGAGGCCGCGCCCACGCTCCGAAGGAACCGCATCCTGGACTCTCCCAACAGTGGGATCGTGATCCAGGAGTCGGCGGCGCGCATCGAGCGGAACACCCTCGTCAATAACCAGTCCAACAGCCCGGGCGGCGCGATCGTGGTCGACTCGTACCTGGTGGCACCGCGGATCACCCACAACCACTTCGAGGGGAACACGGCGCCGTCCGGCGGCGCCGTGTTCATCACCGCGTCGGCGGCCACGGTGATCGATCCGGCGATTGCGGCGATGACGGTGGTGTCGGGGAACACCTTCCGCAACAACACCGCCACCCTGTTCGGCGGCGGCGCCATCTTCGTGGAGTACGTGGGCAACCTGTACGTCGGCTCCCCGGACAGCAACGAGTATGTCGGGAACTCCCCGGACGATGTCTTCTACATCGTTCCCCCCGCGCCATAAGCGCGCTTGCGCGCGCTCGCGGGGCGTTCCTGAGCGGACAGACGGGGCCTCCAGAGCAGACAAACGCCTGCGCCCACAGTCCCTGCCTTCCTGCCGAGGAACACGTCCGGCGTCTAGACTCTGCACGCGATGCTTGATCGAATGCAGGGGACTCGAATGAACAGCTCGACAAAGGCCTCCAGGGCGTGGTGTGCGGCGCGAACGCGCCGACGATGGCGGAAGCGACTGACCGCATCGCAAGACAACGCCCGGATGATCGCCGACCGGCCTGTGTGG
>CAZQHD010000039.1:0-16279 GCA_964593295.1 uncultured Thermotogae bacterium
TTTGGAGGTCGTCCTGCCGGTGGGCGAGGCCTACAACGTGTCCAATGCCCTGGCCGCGCTCGGGGTCGGCTGGGTCCGCGGGGTCTCTCCGGAGACGATGATCGATCGTCTGTCGAGGGTGCGTAGGGTGCCCGGGCGAGCTCAGGTCTTCAGGCATCCCGACGGACGCGTCGCGGTGGTGGATTTTGCACACAATCCGGCGTCACTGGAGGCTGTTCTCCGGTCTCTGAAGGGGTCGTACGGGCAGGTCGTGGTCGTGTTCGGCTGTCCCGGGGATGGCGAGCGGGAGAAGCGAATCGAGATGGGCGACGTCTGCGCCCGCCTGGCTGACCGCGTGGTGCTCACCTCGGACAACCCGCAGCACGAGGATCCGGCAGCGATTGCCGAGGAGATCCGATCGGGCATGGGAAGTCCTCTGCCGCCGGTGCGCATCGTGATCGACCGGCGTGAGGCGATCGAAGCTGCTCTTGCGGAGGCGACCCCCGGCGAGGTGGTCCTGGTGGCGGGGAAGGGGCATGAAGTTGTCCAGTGCGTCCGGGGAAAGAGGGCTCCACACTCAGACCCTGCGGTCTTGTGCGCGCTGGGCTTCGTCGAACCAGGCTAGTCGGATTGCAGCGCCTCCTCGACCAGGGCCTCCATCCGAAGCCCGCGCGATCCCTTGATCAGCACGACGGCATCCGGCCCCAACGTCTTGAGGTGGGCGACGATTTCCTCCCTCGGCAGAACACGGATGGTTCGAGACAGCTGCTCACGGCAGGCAGTCTCGGCCGCGGCGCCCACGGGGAGGATCTCATCCACCGGAAGGGACAAGGCGTTCTGGAGAACCTCATGGTGGTAGCGCGCTTCGTGGTCGCCGAGCCCCTCCATCTGGCCGAACACAAAGACTCGAGGTGACGCGCTGGGCTGAAAGTCGCAGAGAACGCGCAGCGCGGCGTTCGTGGAGGCGGGGTTGGCATTGTACGTGTCGTCCAGGACGGTTCCAAACGAGGCCGTGCGCAGCTGCAGTCGGTGGGGCACCGGGGACAGGGTCGCCGCTTGCGCGGCCACCGTCTCCCAATCCACCCCCAGCCGATGGGCAGCCACGCAGGCCAGCAACAGGTTGATCGCGTTGTGAGCGCCCAGGAGCGGAGATGTCACAAGAACTGCCTGCGCTCCGATCTGCAGTTGGATCGCCGGCACTGTGCGCAAGAGCTTCGCCACCACATCTCCGCCAACGAATCCGGCGCGGATCACGGTGCAGCGCACATGGGCTGCGCGCGCTGACAATGGTGCGCAGTCTGCGGGCACAAGGAGGGTTCCCGTTTTCGGCAGCGACTCAGCCAGGCTCCACTTCTCGGCGACGACCCGCTCCACCGAGGTCAGGCCGTCCAGGTGTCCTGGGCCGACCGAGGTGATCACCGCCCAGGTGGGCTGAAGAATACCGGCCAGGAGGCGGATGTCTCCGGGACGCTCTGCCCCCATCTCGAAGATGCCGAACTGCGTATCGTGCGACATGGAGAGCAGAGAGAGCGGCAGCCCAATCTCTGTGTTGTAGTTGTGCGGCGAGGCGTACGTCGAGGCTGTGGCCGAGAGGATGTGATGAAGCATCCGCTTCACGGTGGTCTTCCCGTTGGTTCCCGTGATCCCGAGGATCGTGCCGCGAAGCCGGCATCGGTGCGCGGCCGCCCATGCCTGCAGGGCGGCTGCGGTGTCGGGGACGACCAGTACGTCATGGGCGGTGTCGGGTAGTTGTGCGGCGCTTGAGACCATGGCGGCGCAGGCGCCCCGCGCGAACGCCTCGCTCAGATGTCGATGCCCATCGGTGCGCACGCCGGGCAGCGCGACGAACAGATCTCCGGGAACGACCTGCCGGGAGTCGTGAACGACCCGATTCGGCTGAGCTCCGGTTCCACGGAGGAGCTCGCCCTCTAACTGCTGTGCGAGCTCCTCAGGACGCAGCACGAGCCTACCACTGGCTCTTGCCCGAAGGGGACACGGAGGAGGGTGCCTCATCCTCGTACCCCAGCGGCACGGCGATGGAGCGTTCGTCGTAGACCACGAACCCCGGATAGGCGAACGTCTCTTCGGTCACGCCGAACAGTCCGCCCGGATCGACCGAGTAGTAGTTGTAGGCGAACAGCTCCACCGTCAGCTGGTCGTAAGAGGGGATGCGTTCGATCGCATCCATCAATTTCTCCAGGCTCTCGAACTCGGGAACGGCTTCACCGGATTCCAGGTATCGAGGGCCTCCGTACGCACGGATTACGACCACATCGGAGACCAGGTTGTGCGGGATCTTCAGCGACCCTCGCTCCACAAATCGTTCTCCCTGGAACGTCTGCAGACGGACTTCGTACTCGATCGTCTCTCCGGGGTAGTAGAACGGCCGGTCGATGCTCAGCCCCGTGATCTGAACCGCGCGAATCTCCTCGGTGACACGCATCGAGGCGGAGATCGTATGAATCCTGGGATCCTCGAACGCGTTGTACTGAAGGTAGGACACGATGCTGGCCAACTGCCAGGGAGGATACACGGCGACGTCGGTGGTGCTGAGGAAGATGTCCGTTCGCTCCAGGGGCGAAGGCAGGCCGTCTCCCTCGATGCGGTAGGCGACCTCGACGGTTCCTTGTCCCACGCGATCCAGTGTCGTATCGATGGCGTGGAATCCGCTGGCCAACAGCAATTCGGGCGCCAGTCGTGGCTCGTTCACCATACCCAACGCGTAGGACTCTTCGTGCTCGGGATCGGTGTCGGCCACCACCCAGGAGACCTCGACCAATGGAGGCGACGCCCCGAGACGTCCCCCCACGGCGGCGGTCCGGTCCTCCAGGGCTGTGCCGACGCTCTCACCGAGGGTGCCGAGTTTGAACGAAGCCTGGAGGGACTTCAGCGTGTTGATGACCGAGACCCCGGTCAGCGGGAAGGCGGACGCCCCGTTCTCGATGAACGGATGCCCGTACGCGATCAGCATGTCATCGTCTCGATACGTGATCGTGCCCAACGAGCCGATGGAGATGTCTCCCGTGGTCAGCGCTACGCCGATCGAGCCGCCCGCCTGCAGGGTCTCCGGCGCCACGGTGTCTGTGTGTCCGGACCCGGCCAGCGGCAGCAGCGAGAGGCCAAGGGACGAGAGGCCGTGCACCTCCGGGACGATCCCGCGGCCCAAAAGATCAGCGACCAGGGGGGCCGAGAGACTCTCCCGAGGCATTCCCGTCATCAGAATCTCACGCGATCGGCCGGACAATCCCGTGGCGATCAGAGGTACGGAGACGGGGTAGGAGAAGATTGTGTCCGGTGATGCGAAGGCAAGGCCGTCTTCGTCCGGCGGGCGATCTCCCTCGACCAGACGAAGGTGCGTCAACACCGCGTCCGGGGCGCCGATTGCCCCCGGGTACGCGGACCGGGCGGAGTCCAGCACCGCCAGCATCGGCTCGATCGGTGTCACCAGACCGATGGGGGTGATCTCCTTGGACCAGATCGCCGCGCGAGAGAGGGCCCCGATCAACTTACCGTCAATATAGATCGGGCTTCCACTCATCCCCTGGGCAATGCCTCCTGCCCGTCCGATGACCTCCCCGGAGACACGAACTACGATGAAGTCCGAGAGCGTGCCGGGCTGGTCGATGATCCCCAACACTTCAGCGGAGAACTCCTCGATGACATCGCCGGCGATGATCGTCATTCCGATGCCGGTCATCCCGATCCGGATCTCATCCAGGAAGAGAAACTCCCCATGATCGTCGGTGAGCGCAAGCCCCCCGAAGACCGTCATCAAGAGGCAGCAGAGCGCGAGAATTCGTCGAGTCACAATCCCTCCTTAAGGTCGAAACTGCCGGAGCAGCATACAGTCAGTCTATGACGGTCCTGTGAAGAACTCGCGCCTATTGTACGCCGAAGAACATCGTGCGGATGAGGATCAGCACCGGGATGATCTCCAGGCGTCCGATCCACATGTTGAAGCACAGAGTGAGCTTCGCCGCCAACGACATCTCCGAATGCGTGATGCCCACCGACAGACCGACGTTTCCCTGTGCACTGGCGACCTCCAGAAAGACGTCGGCGAGCGTGAACTCCGGAGGCACAGTGCGAAGCAAGACGACAGTGCCCACCAGCAAGAAGATCAGCCACAGAAACGTGATCAGCGCTGCATCCTCCAACCGCTGGCCCACCTGAGCTTCGTCCACGAGACCATCGCCCAGCCGGAACGGAATCACCGCTTGGCGGGAGGAGACGATCCTCCGGAAGCGCCACTGGACTCCCTTGATCAGCATCATCATGCGGATGATCTTGACCCCGCCCGCCGTGGATCCGGCCGCACCGCCGACGAACATGGCTACGGCCAGGAGCAGCTTCGATGTGGAGCTCCACGGAGCCAGGTCGGCGGTCTGGAACCCGGTACAGGTGATTGCGGAGACGAACTGAAACGCTGAGTAGCGCAAGGAAGGAAAGCCTCCCAGCAGCCGGATGTTCTCCAGTGTCAGCAGGAAGACACCGAGCATAACGATTAGGAACAGCCAACGCGTCTGGAAGTCACGCCACAGAAACCGCCCGTTTCCCCGCATCATCTCGTAGTGGATGGCGAAGCTGATCGCACCCAGCAACATGATCGGGATCAGCACAAGCTCGATGGACACACTGTTGTAGGAAGAGATGGAGTTGTCGGTGATCGAGAAGCCTCCGGTGGCGATGCCTGTCATGGCGTGGTTCACGGCGTCCCAGATGGGCATCCCGGCCCCCCAAAGCGCGACGATGGAGACGAACGTGTAGAGAAGGAAGATCCACCACATGGTGAACAGCGTGGACCGAATGTTGGGGTGAATCCGCTCCGACCGTGCTTCGGCATAGTAGAGGCTGTACCGCGCCGTCCCGGGGCGCGGACCGGCCAGCAGGGAGAGCATGAGGACGATGACGCCCATGCCGCCGATCCACTCGATGAAGCTGCGCCACCACTGTAGGGTTCTGGGAAGAAGATCCGCGCGAGCGGCCATGGTCAGCCCGGTGCCCGTGTACCCGGAGATCGACTCGAAGAAGGCGTTGGCCGGATCTCGGAAGTGCTCGAGGGTCTCCATTCCGACCATGGGAGGGTTCATGCGGGCCGTCAGAGCGAACGGCAGGGCACCGAGCGCGGCGACAAGCAGCCATCCCACCGCCGCGATGACCAGTCCGTGCTTCAGCTGAGACTCTCCTTCGACGTGTCGGAGCGGGAAGTACAGCAGCGCGCCGAGGCCGAAAGAGGTGACGGCGGTAATCACCAAGGGAAGCACGGCGAACGACTCGCCGAAGGCAAATGGGACCGCCAGCGACACCACGGCCATCAGCCCAACGATGGGAAGCAGCAGTCCGAGATCCCGCAGAATCAGGCTGAGATCCTGATGTGCGCGGAAGATGGAGGGACTCATCCCACGAGTTTCTGGATGACGTCATCGCCGACCCGCTGAAGCGAGAACAGGGTCAGGATGTCGCCCTCGGCGAGGATCGAGTCGCCCATCGCCATGGTCTGGAGTTCTTCCTCCGGACGGGCAATGGCCAACACACGAATCGACTCCGGGATGATCTCTCGCTGGATGCAGTCCGCGATCGAGCGGCCCACCAGAGGAGACGACTCGGAGATCTCAAGCCGGAACACCTGGGCCCCCTGCGGAAGCTGGGCGAAGTCCTGTACGCGCGGTTGCTTGACCGCGTTGTACAGGTATTGGGCCACCACGTCTTCGGGGTTCTCCATCACGGTGGCGCCGAGTCGCCGGAAGAAGTCTGTGTGCTCGGTCTCGTTGACGATCGAGACGATCGCCGGGATCTCCAGCCGCGCGGCCACGGACACGACCATCAGGTTCACCGCGTCATCCGATGTGGTGACGATGATCGCATCGGCGCGATCGGCGCCCGCCTCTCGAAGCGTATCGGAGGACGTGGCGTTGGCGTTGAGCACGGTGATGTCGAACCGATTGCTCACATCGCGTGCGCGATCGGCCTTGGTATCGATGAGAACCACGTTGTTCTTCTGGCGGACGGCGATCTCCACCAGGCTGGCACCAATGCTGCCCGCCCCCACGATGATCATGTACATGACAGCCCCCTTGACCGATGGATGGTAGCACAGATGTCAGAGGTGGTCAACGATCAGGAGCCTCGGAGTGTACAACAGAAGAGGGTTCTTTACGTTGAGACCCACGGGGGGAGCGCCTACAATGGGCGCATGATGAACGCTCCACGAGGTCGGCTGGTTCGATGGACTCTCTTCGTGCTGTGTTTGGGGGGATGCCTCGCGGCGTCGAGCTGCCTGCTTGCCCCTCCGAACCGTCCGCCGGTCGTGGTCGTCGACGCCAATCCGAGAGAGGGATATCGGCCGCTGCCGGTGACGTTCAACGCGTCGGCATCGTTCGATCCCGACGGGCAAACGCTTTCGATCCACTGGGATCTCGGCGACGGGACCATGGCCACCGGGGCGACGCTTGAGCATTCGTTCCGTACCCCGGGCGTCTATCATGTGGTGGCGACCGCCGTGGATGCAGAGGGAGTGACTGCCTCCGAAACGATTGTGATCCACGTTCGAGAGGTTCCGGAAGGGTACACGCTGCGCCGGTTCTCCTGGGAGAGGGACGGTGTGCCGAGGGACTGGGAGATGCTGATCCCCTACGAGCTCTATCAGATGTACAAGGGGAGACTGCGGATCCCGCTGGTGGACAACTACCGCTACGGCGACTACGTGTCGGACCCACTGGATGACCCCACGCTGGAGGACTATGCGACTTCGTTGTGGAACCGTGTCGGGGGGGACGATGACGAGTTCATTCTGGAGACACTGGCGTTCGTGCAGGGCGCGATCGGGTATCAGGCGGATCCGACCGGAACCGAGCATCCGCTGTACCCGCTGGAGACGTTGGCGGACGGTGTCGGCGACTGTGAAGACACCGCCATCCTGTTTGTCAGTCTGATCCAAGCCCGTGGTATCCCCTGTAAGCTGGCGTTCGTGGACACGGACGGAGGCGGATTGCCGAACCACGTCCTGGCGTTCGTCGCGGTCTCGGAGCGTCTGCTGCAGAGGCTGCCGTGCGGGGCGGCCGGCACCACGATCCAGTGGGATGACCGCATCTACGCCCTGGCAGAGACCGCGGTGGACCGCGGAGTGTACGGGTTGGGATGCGACCCTTGGGGGCTTGGCGAGGATGACGTGGTCGAGATGTGGTCGTTCCCTGAGGAGTAGCGGCTCCCCGGCGCTGAACACGGATATCCGGGGGAAAGGGGGGATCGTTGGCTCGTTGCGTGATCGACCCGCGGACGCTGTTGGGGTATGACTTCGGAGCGTATCATCCGTTCAAGATTCATCGACTGGGGTTGACGTACGGCCTGATGGACGCCTACGGGCTCATCGATCGACCGGACGTGATCGTCAGCGAGCCTCGGATGGCGTCCGAGGCGGAGGCGTTGTCGTTCCACACCTCGGGGTACCTGGAGTGCCTGCGACTGGCCGATGCCGGCCTCTGGACGCCGAACCTGTTCTCGCACGGAATGGGCAGCCCGGACAACCCCGTGTTCCCTGGTGTACTGGAGTGGGCGATGCTCGTGGCCGGGGGCTCGCTGATCTGTGCGGAGAAGATCCTGTCCGGAGATGTTGATCGCTCATTCAACCCCGCTGGGGGGCTACACCATGCGATGCCGGCCAACGCCTCCGGTTTCTGCCACATCAACGATGCGGTGCTGGCGATCGAAGCGTTGACGCGCGCCGGACGGCGGGTGGCCTACGTGGACATCGACGCCCACCACGGGGACGGCGTCGAGTATGCGTTTCGTCACCGATCCGACGTGCTGACGGTGTCCATCCACCAGACCGGGCGGACGATCTTCCCCGGGACCGGCTTTGCCCGCGATCGCGGCGAACGGGAGGGAGAGGGGTATACCGTCAACGTCCCGCTGCTTCCCGGGGCGGGCGATGACGCGTACGATCGCGCGTTCCGAGAGCTCTTCCTGCCGCTGATCGAGGCCTATCGGCCCGACGTACTGGTCACTCAGCTGGGATCCGACGCGGTGATGGGGGACGTCGTGGCCAACCTGCGCCTCACCCTGCTCGGGTTCGAGCAGTGTCTGCTGCACTTTCGCTCGCTGGGCCTTCCGTGGCTCGCGCTGGGGGGGGGCGGGTACGATCTGGGCAATGTCGTCCGCGCGTGGACGCTCGCGTGGGCGACCTTGCTCGATGAAACGTTGGACGATGCCATCCCGTCGAGCTGGCTCGTCGAGGCAGCGGTGCACAGGGTCGCTGTCTCCCGTCTTCGTGGGTCTGAGGCGCCGACCCGTTCGCCCGATCACGTTCTACGTGATCTGGACGAGACCCTGGCCTGGCTGCGGGCGCACGTGTTCCCCAAGGCAGCCTCCCAATCATGACCGCTCACAGACCCTCCGGTGACGGGGATTGCGCACCCCTGCAAGGCCCGATCGAGCGCTCCGAGCTGCGGCCGACGGTTGAGGTTCGACTGCCCGACGGGCGGGTGTTCGAGTTCCCGCGAGGCGAACCCCTGGTCGGAGTCTTCCGCGTTGCCTATCCGCCGGAGAACCAGCCGGTGGCTGCAGTCGTCCACGGCGAGCTGTGGGAGTCTTCACGTGCAGTGCTGTGGGATACCGACGTGCGTCCCGTCTTCCTCACCGACTCCGATGGGGTACGGATCTACACGCGAAGTTTGGCGTTTCTTCTCGTCACGGTGGTTCGCGAGCTGTTCCCGGGGGTGAAGGTGTATATTGACTCGTCGGTGCCGCACGGGGGGTATGTCTGTCACCTCTCCAACCGCGCGCCGTTTGACCCTCACGAGCTGAAGAGGATCAAGCACCGCATGGAGGAGATGGTGGCTGCCGATCTGCCGATCGTGCGCACGCGGATGTCCTCCGACGAGGCGCGCGAACTCTTCCGCCGACAGGGAGACACCGACAAGGAACAGCTGATCGATTGGCTCGATCAGGACCACCATCACTTGTACGAGCTGAACGGAACATCCGACTATTTCCATGGGTACATGGTCGCCTCGACCTGCGTGCTCAAGACCTTCTCGTTGGAGCCGCTGGAGGGCGGGTTCGTACTGCGGTTTCCGCGACGAGAGAATCCGCACCGGCTGGTGCCGACCGTGCGATTTCGGACCCTACGCCGTGTGTTCGACGAGTACGGAGAGTGGTTAAGGCTGATCGGTGTGCGCGATGTCATCTCGCTGAACCGCGCCGTCCACTCGCAGCGGATTCATCAGATCATCCTCATCTCCGAGGCCCTGCACGAGAAACGCATCTCCGAGATCGCGACCACCCTCAAACGAAGACACGGGGAAGGGGTGCGGACCCTCTTGGTGGCCGGTCCATCGGCCGCGGGCAAGACGACATTCGCCCGGAGGCTGTCGATCCAGCTGATGGCGTCAGGGCTTCGTCCGTACCCGCTGGGAATGGACGACTACTTCAAACCCCGCTCGGTGATGGCTCGCGAGTTCGGAGAGAAGATCGACCTGGATGCGCCCACGGCGATGGATCTGCCGCTGTTGCAGGACCACTTGCGCCGGCTGATCCGGGGGGAGCGGGTGGCGCTGCCGAAGTTCAACTTCTTCACCGGCGAACGCGAGCCCGGTCCCACCATCCAGCTGTCGCCCGATCAGATCCTGTTGGTAGAGGGGATCCACGGGCTGAACCCCGAACTGGGCGGCTCCCTGCCGGAAGGATCTGCGGCGCGTATCTTCGTCTCCGCGCTCACCCAACTCAACCTGGACTCCCACAACCGTGTCTCCACCACCGACACCCGACTGATCCGCCGGATCGTTCGGGACGCTGTCTTCCGCGGGTACACGGCGCAGCAGACGCTCTCGGTGTGGGGGAATGTCCGACGCGGGGAGAAGCAGTACATTTTCCCCTATCAGGAAGGGGCGGACATCATGTTCAACTCCGCGTTGAGCTATGAGATGGCCGTGCTCAAGCCGCTGGTGGAACCGCACCTGTACCGTGTTCAGGAGCCGGGTCTGCGCGTGGAGGCGGGGCGGCTGCTGGCCCTGCTGCGGTGGTTCGAGCCGCTCTCAAGCGACGACGTACCGTCCAACTCGATCCTGAGAGAGTTCATCGGCGGGTCGCGGTTGCGCGAGATCGTGGCCTCCCCGCTGGAAGGCATCGGCCCCAAGGACCGATCGACTGAACCCCAAGGAGGGATTGCGACAAAGTGAATACCGACCGTCTGATGCAGATCGCACTCGAGATGGCCGATCTTGCCGAGAGGCCGGAGGACAGCACCATCTATCACCCCGGCGAGGACGTGGGCAGCGTGCTCATCGGCATCGACCTGGAAGCTGCTGAGCTTCAACTGGCGAAGAGTCTAGGCATCGATGCCGTGCTCAGTCACCACCCGGTGGGAGATGAGGCCAAGCTGCGCTTCCACCACGTGCTGTATCGCCACGTCGATCAGATGATCGACGCCGGCGTGCCTGAGCCGCTGGCACGGGAGATCATCGACGAGATGGCCGAAGAACACCGGATCACCGCGTCGATCAGCAACTACGATCACAACCCGTCCGTGGCTCGGCTGCTGAACGTTCCATACCTGAACATCCACACGCCGCTGGACGAGATCGGGCGGCGACGTCTGCAGGCCGCGGCCGACGAGATGCGTCCCGACCAGACGGTGCGCGATCTGATCGGACACCTGGAGAGCCGATTCGGAGAGTTTCGCCATGCGTCGACGACGATCGATCTGCGCGTGGGCCGTCCGAACCAACCGCTGGGGCGGGTCGTCATGTCACACGGGGCCGGGACCAACGGGGGGTACCGCGTCGCCAAGGCGTACTTCGACCATGGGGTGGACACGGTGATCTACATCCACTGTCGTCCCGCTGACTCGAAGCGACTGCAGGCCGAGTACGGCGACTCGAAGTGCCTGGTCGTCACCGGGCATATCGTCTCCGACTCGATCGGCATCAACCCGTACATCGACCGGCTGCGCGCTGAAGGGATCGATGTCACGCCGATCAGCGGGATCATCCCCGCCTAGGGGAGGGAGGCACCGACGATGATCACGGTCGCCACGTTCAACGTGAACTCGGTCCGCTCTCGCCTGACGGGGCTGTTGCCGTGGCTGGAGACCGTGCGTCCGGATGTCATCTGCCTGCAGGAGACCAAGGCGCAGGACCCCGACTTTCCGGAGGAGAGCTTCCGAGGGATCGGCTACCATGCGGTCTACCGTGGAGAGAAGGCGTACAATGGGGTGGCCATTCTCTCCCGCCAGAGGCCCACGTCGGTGGCATCCGGCTTTGACGACGGAGGGCCGGCCGACGACGCTCGTCTTCTGCTCGCCGCGTTCGACGGCCTCACGGTGATCAACACCTACGTCCCGCAAGGACGTGAGGTGGAGCACGCGATGTACCGGTACAAGCTGGCTTGGCTGGCGCGGCTGCGCGATCTGTTCCAGAGGCGTTTCTCGCCGCGAGATCCGCTGGTGTGGGTCGGCGACCTCAACGTGGCTCCCACGCCGATCGATGTGCACGACCCTGCGCGGCTCTTGGGGCACGTCTGCTTCAACCCCGAGGTGACCGCGGCGCTACAGTCCGTGCTCGACTGGGGATGGATCGACGTCTTCCGAAAACACGTCCCCGAGGCCGGGCAGTACACCTACTACGACTACCGCGCACGCAACGCCGTACAAAACGGGAAGGGATGGCGGATTGACCACATCCTCGCCACCCGGCCCGTGGCCGATCGATCCGACGATGCTTGGATCGACCTGACGCCGCGCGTGGGCGAGAAGCCCTCGGACCACACCCCGCTGCTGGCGAGCTTCGATCTGTAGCCACCGGCCGAGTTGACGGCGGCCCAACTCGCTCGAGCGACAAGGTTGGGTATACTCCCGCCGGTTCCCACGCCCGCACAACGGCCCGGGCAGAGGGAGAAAGGGGAGATCGTGGATACGCGCACAGCCTATCGAGAACATCTCAAGGAGATGAACGTGCTCGCCTCGGCGATGGCGTTGCTGAACTGGGATCAGGAGACGCATATGCCGCCGAAGGGCATCGAGTTCCGCGCGCAGGTGATGGGCCGTCTGGCCAAACGCCTGTTCCAGCTGGGCATCTCACCCGAACTGGGCGCGATGCTCAAGACGCTGGGGGATGATACGACCCTCTCTCCCGAGGAGACGGCCAGCGTTCGCGAGGTCGGGAAGCAGTACTCGCGCCAGAAGGCCATCCCCCCGGCGCTGATCGAGGAGCACGCCGCCGCTCGATCGCAGGCGCAAGCCGCATGGGCCGAGGCGCGAAGGAACGCCGATTTCTCACAGTTCGAACCCTGGCTGGCCAAGATGGTGTCGTACGCTCGACGCTTCGCTGATTACTACGGGTACGAAGAGCATCCCTACGACGGACTGCTCGAAGACTACGAGCCGGGGATGACGATCCGGAAGCTGCAAGAGATCATCGATCCGTTGCGCGAGCAGTTGGTGCCGTTCCTGCAGCGGCTGCAGGCCGAGGGAACCCCGCCTGATCTCTCTCCGATCAGGGGAACCTATGCTGTCGATCGTCAGCGCGAACTGGCACGCCGGGCGCTGGAATGTATCGGCTACGACTTCCAAGCCGGCCGGCTGGATGACGTAGCGCATCCGTTCACCATCGGCATCGCGCAAGGCGACATCCGTGTCACCAACCGCTACCTGGAAGATCACATCACCTCCGGGCTGTACGGCGCGCTGCACGAGGGAGGACACGCCCTGTACGGTCAAGGGATGCCCGACGAGCTGTTCGCGCTGCACCTGGCCAACGGAGCATCGAACGGAATCCACGAATCCCAATCGCGCATCATCGAGAACCAGCTCGGACGAGGGCTGCCGTTCTGGCAGTTCTTCCAGCCGATCCTCGCGGAGATCCTCCCCGATTTCCGGAGCGTGACGCCCGAGGCGTTGTACCGCGCCGTGAACGAGGTCACCCCCTCGTTCATCCGCGTGGAAGCCGACGAGGTGACCTACAACCTGCACATCATGTTGCGCGCCGAGCTGGAGAGCGGGCTGATCGCCGGGGAGATCGAGGTCTCGGAGTTGCCGGAGCGCTGGAACGACGCGATGGAGCGCTACCTGGGCATCACCCCGCCCGACGACGCGCAAGGTGTGTTGCAGGATGTGCACTGGTCGCTGGGCTACTTCGGCTACTTCCCGTCGTACATGCTGGGCAACCTCTATGCTGCGCAGATGGCGGCGAAGATGCAGGAGGATCTGCCCGACCTGGACGAGCGGCTGGCCGCCGGCGATCTGGCCGCAATGGTGAGCTGGCTCCGCGAGCACGTGCATCGGCACGGCGGCGTGGTCCGACCCGACGAGCTGATCCAACGGATCAGCGGCCGCCCGCTCGATCCGTCGTACTTCATGAAGTACGTGGAGGCCAAGTACGGAGAGATCTACGGGGTAACGGGTGGAGGGCAGTGAGGAGTGATGGGCAGAAACTGAAGGGGAAGAGTTCCAGGTACAAGGTTCAAAGAGATCGCGGGGTGGAACGAAGAAGCGTTCGTTGAGTTCATAGAGTTCGTAGGAACGCGGAGCGCTCCACGGCTCATTGGGTTCGCAGGGAAGAGCCTGTCTGTGTTGGATGGGAACTGATCCCTGGTTGCGCCGGAGGAAAGCTCCGACGGGTCGCTTCGGATCCCATCAAGAGGGCTGGCTTGCGATTCTCCATTACACCAATGCTCGAAAGCCATGGCTCGAACCACGCACTACGAACTGTCTTGTCCACGAACCAGCGACCGCTCTTGCCCCTTGCACCCTGGACCTTGAACGCCATTCATCCCCCGAACCCTACAAACCCGACAAGCCCTACGAACCCTACGAACCCTTTCCCCGCGGCCTCCTTGCCCCTTGCCCCTTGCCCCGCTGTCCGATTCAAGGCAGACAACCGTCCACGTGGCGAGTATCCGATCTGTGTTGACTTCATCGGCGAATGGCATTAGGTTTCCATCGGAAAGAGACGGCGAACTCCAGATGGGATTTGCTTATGGGAGGCAAGAGCGATGAAACGATATCTGCGCGCAGGATGGATCAGGGGGGCGCTGACGAGCGCTTGCGTGGCCCTGCTCCTGATGGGGGCGACGGGGTGTTGGCTGTTCAACGTGCCGCCGACGGCGGCGTTCACCGTCAGTGCCCAGACGGGGCAGGCGCCGTTTACAGTGAACTTCAGTGCGGCATTGTCCGAGGACGAAGACGGAGAGATCGTCGAGTTCAAGTGGGACTTCGGTGACGGAAACAGCGGCGTGGGCGAGACCCTCTCTCACACCTACACCGAGGCAGGCACGTTCACCGTGGTGCTCCGTGTGACCGACGACCGCGGCGACTCAGCGACGACTAGCAAGAACCTGTACGTGACGCCCGCCGAGCCGCCGGGACCCTCGGCCTCATTTGCGGTCAGCCCAACCTCGGGTACATCCCCATTGACGGTGAACGTCAACGCATCGGCCTCCAGCTATCCCGCGGGCAGCATCTCGCAGTATGAGTGGGACTGGGGCGACGGCGCATCGTCCACCGGCATGACGGCGTCGCGTACCTACTTCGTGACCAACACCACCACGTTCACCATCACGCTGACCGTGCGTGCCACCGACGGAAAGGTGGGGACCGCCACTCAGACGGTGACGGTGAACGCCGCCGGGACGACGCCGGGGCCGGCGCCCGCGCCCGGGGCCCCGAGCGCACGGTTTGACATCACGTTCCCGGACACCAACGATGAGGTTGCGCCCGTCCGTGTGGAGTTCGACCCGGAAGACTCGGAGGCCGATGACGGTCGTGTGATTGCGACCTACACCTGGAGCTTCGGGGATGGCACGGCAGCCAACTCGATCACCCCAGCTACCCAGAACCATACGTTCGTTACCAGCGAAGCGTCGAAGATCTTCTCGGTGACGCTCGTGGTCATTGACGATAGCGGGGCGACGGGATCGATCACCAAGACCGTTCGAGCGAGGAATTACCAACCGGTGGCCGGATTCGAGATCCTGGACACTGGACAGCAGCCTCCGGCTGTTGGCGTTGATCCGGGTGTTGCCCCCGGGGCAGGTGACTGGGAGGCAGACGATGTGAGGATTGAGGGCCTTGACCCAAATCCTGTACGAGTCTGGATTCGTTCTGAAGACCTGTCGGGCAAGGATTCAGGTAACTGGGAGTACGAGAAGGATCCAGCGGATCCGGAGGCGAATGCCTCGAGCGCAGAGCCCGACGACTACGACGATCACAACTTCAGCTTCGACCCAGAAGGCCAGGTCTGGGATGGCGACGAGCCAGCCTGGTTCCCCAATCGCTCTTGGGGAATCCGGCGTCTGTGGGTGAACTGGGGTGATGGAAACTCCGACATCGTCGACTTCGAAGACGCTGCGGACACCGTGGCCAGTCACACATACGATTTCGTGGGAACCGTTAAAACGTACACTATCACCGTGACGGCCGAGGACTACCTGGGCGCGCAGAGCAGCTTCTCTCGGACGATCACACTCGCTCCGTAGGGCTCGATAGGGAAAACGTCAGGGGCGGAGAGGGAGCCAAGCATGCAGCGGGACGGAAGGAAGCCAGGAACGAGGGGCATCGCCTGGAGCGTTCTGGTCTCGATGTTCCTCCTCCTCACCGGCTGTGCGCTGTTCTCGGTCAACCGCCCGCCGATCGCGCGGATGACGGCCTCCCCGCTGTCGGGGGAGTCCCCGCTGGCCGTGCAGTTCGATGCGTCGGGATCGAGCGATCCCGACGGCACCGTTGAGTCGTACCAGTGGGCCTTCGGCGACGGCGAGACCGGCTCCGGCGTGTCGACGGAGCACACCTACCTCAACACCGGCGATCTGCCGCAGCGCTACACGGTGACGCTCACCGTGACCGATGACGCGTTCGCCACGGCCCGGGTGCAGCAGTCGATCGAGGTGCTGCCGAGGACGGGCACCGGCGGGGGCGAGCCGGGCGATCCGGTGGCGTACATCACGGTGGATCGCATCGCCGGGGTGGCGCCGCTGACCTTGACGTTCGACGGGTCGCAATCCGACGGTGGGGATGGGACGATCGTGGCGTACAACTGGGAGTTCGACGACGGCGGCACCGGCTCGGGCGCGCGGGTGACGCACACGTTCACCCCGGAGGTCACCACGGAGTACACGGTCACCCTGTTCGTTTGGACGGGCGGGGGCGGACTGAGCACGGCGGAGGTCACGGTCGTGGCCATCGTCCCGGACGAGGATCCCGGCGATGAGCGTCCCCACGCCGAGTTCTCGGTGTCCGACCCGCTGCTTCTCTACCTCTCCCCCAGTCCGGCCTCGACGCCCACGTTGTTCGAGCTGACCTTCGATCCGCGAG
>CAZQHD010000040.1:0-16134 GCA_964593295.1 uncultured Thermotogae bacterium
CCTCGCCGTGCCCGTCGGTGAGCGCGAACTCACGGATCAGCACGCCCGGACCGGCCGCAACGTTGGCCTCTTCGCGCGATTGCACGATCCAACCGGACTCAGCCAGCTTGGCATCGATGATCTCACGTGCGCGTTCTTCCGGTGTCCGCATCCCGATGGTTTCCGCCGCCACGGCCTCCTTGCAGGGACTTGTCGTCCATCATACCAGAAGATGCAGGTCTCGTTGACCACAACCGTCAACGGGGACACATACTTTTTTTCGTGGGTGATGGGGGATGGGGGCAACGCGCATCGCTCGGATGCCATGCGCGTTGCTTGGAGAACGCTCGCTCGGATGCCGCGTTCTCTGACCGTGTCGGTGTTGGTGCGGAGAAGCGTGATCGCGGGCGAGGGGCGTACTAGGTGCGAAGTCCTAGGTGCTACGGGGCGGGGGGCGTACTAGGTGCGAAGTCCTAGGTGCTACGGGGCGGTGATGGGGGCAACGCGCGGGCTGGCGCCCGCGGGCGAGTTTCCCGCCGGGAAACGTCGCGATGGATTCCAGGCTCGGAGGTTGTGCGCGTTGCTTGGAGAACGCTCGCTCGGATGCCGCGTTCTCGGACCGTGTCGGTGTTGGGTGCTCATTCGCATAGCATGGCGAAGTGCACCCCGACCTATTGCCTCTTCTCAAGGATGTTCACCGATACTCGACATCCCGGTACGAAAGGCCCTCACGAGTTCGCCCCTCCGCGGGCCTTCCGAGAGACGATCACTGACCTGGTTCGAAGCCAGAAGCACGTCGGTACCCTTCAGGATCGAGGCCGTTGTAACAGGCGTCGCGGTGTTTGTGGCATCGAATCCAGCGAGGAATGCGCCCGCCGTCTCGAACGTCAATCCTCCGAACTGCTCGTAGTCGATGTCGAAACGTCGTGTACCAGACAACTCGTAGGACTCCATGGCCACACAGGCATCCGCCAGGTCGTCCGGGCGCATTCTCAAGGCGGCGGTGCAAAGCTTAATCGCGATGAGCAAAGGAAGTGGAGCCACCGGCAGGATGTGGGAACCAACACCGATCATGACTGCGCTCTCCACTGCTTCCACAAGGCCCACGACTTGGAGCCTGTGATCGTCGGATAAGCGGATCTCATTAGGCGGCTCGTGTGACGGATCCACTGCCAGTACGTCAATCTCACCCCCATCTCCCGTGCGAAAACGATGCGGAATGCTGGTCGCTACGAGACCGGCGTTCAGGAGGATCGTCCGGACAGTGTCGAGTCCTCCGTCGACTGTGACGGCAAGATCTAGATCACGCGTTGTCCGAGGAAGCCGAACACCGTGCAGCAACAGCGCCGAGGCCCCGATCACGGCGTATGGCAAGCGGGTAGCCTGCAGAATGCCGTGCATCCGTTGGAGATTCTCCACCGCACGTCGCCCGAGATGATCTACAACGTCCATGCAAGATGCTCCTTCCGCAATCGAACGGCAGCCTCGCCAAGGCGAGCGTCTTCTCCTGCCATCATCTCGGCGTACGCCAGCACCGGATGGACAATAGGAAGACGGCCGGTAATCGTTGCATCTCCCGCCAGGTCGCGCGAAAACGCACGATGGAGTTCAACGGGTCCTACCTCCGACGGCGCAAGGCGTAGCGTCCGACGGAGGAGTGCTTCGTCCTGATCACGTATGTAGAGACGAACGGCGCTTGCTCGTAGATGGCCGGTCAGCCGATCGGCTGCAAGTTCTCCTCCGACGATCACGGGTGCGTTCTTGGGCAACGACTCAAGCAGAAGTGTCAGGTCTTCGTCCTGCGGCGAGCGGTATCTCCCGATCAGCAAGCGTACGGCAAGGACGTCCGCGTAGGCGTCGCACCACAGCGCCAACATCCTGTCCGGCTGGAGAATCCGATGGGCCCCACGCCCTGCACGTCGGATCAGCCCCATCTCCCGCCACCCGATGACGAGGTTCGAGATCATGCCCAGAGAGACGCCCGTTGCTTCTGCAAGATCGCGGTAGGTTGCCGTGACATCCGGTCCGTGCCGCAGAAACTGAAACAGGACGCACGCCGCCTGCGGGCTGAGCCGAAGGCTCTGCCGCGCGACCCCAGTCCGGCTCGGCTTACGTCCGGTGACGGACAACAGAAGCTGCGACGTGAGGTCGAGATGCATGTTCCCGAGCGCGTCAACGAACCAGACCCGGCGGTTCCGAAGCTCCTCGGCAAGTGGCTCCGAGATGACCTCTGTGATCAGCAGGAACTTCGCGGTGGGCAGCTGCATCCGACATCGCTCTCGGATGTACTCAACCTCCAGTAGATGGGCCGGTCGAAGGGTCCGCTTGACCTTGGCGCAGACGGTGACCTCGTCTCCCGTCGGAAGGCGCATCTGAAGAACGGCATCGATGATCGGTTGCAGATCCCGCGGAACGCTGCCCGCACGAGAGATCTCGATCTGTGAAGCCTCCTGGATCCTACGAAGAGCCCCTGACAACAGACCGCTCGGCGCCATAGCGTTCATCTTCTCCTCACGTTCACGTGACATGAACATACAATATTCATGAACAAATCGGTTGTCAAGCCCGTTGGGGAAACATGTCAACGGGGACGCATACTTTTTTTCGTGAGTGATGGGTAACTGGTCATGGGTAATGGGTAACCGGCCTTGCGGACCAGAGAACGGCGAGAGTAAAGAGCTTGTCTCGCAAAGACGCAGAGGGCGCAAAGGGGGCAGATCAGGCAGTGCGTGGCTGATCGACTGCTGTTCTTAGAGCCCCAAGACTCCTTGGCGGTCTTGGCGCCTTGGCAAGAGAAACGGCTTTCTCGCAGAGATGCAGAGGATGAACGGTAGCCACCCATTGGGGACACAAACCCAACTCCTTCGAGAGCAGAGCTCCATTTCTTGAAAAGGCCACTCTCGCAAAGACGCAAAGAGCGCAGAGAATGCAGGATCAGACAACGCTTTGGCGGATGTCTTCAGCGCTTTGATGACAAGAGAACCCCTTCGCGGTCTTGGCGCCTTGGCGAGAGAAACCGGCCTTGCGGACCAGAGAACGGCGAGACTAAAGAGCTTGTCTCGCAAAGACGCAGAGGGCGCCAGGTGAGAAGCAATGCCTACGCCGCCGGCCCATCGTCTTCGAGAGCGAAGAACCCCTTCGCGGTCTTGGCGCCTTGGCGAGAGAATATGATACTCTCTTATACTCGCGGGGGTCATCATAGATGGATGAGAACGCTATCGGAAGGGAGATCGTAGATGCAGCGGTTGCAGTGCATCGGGAGCTCGGCCCCGGACTCTTGGAGACGGTGTATGAGGTTGTCCTGCTAGATGAGCTCCGCAGACGAGGGCTCTGTGCTAGCCGACAAGTGCCGATCCCTGTCGTCTGTCGTGGAGTCCATTTCGACGAAGGGTTCCGAGCGGACATCGTCGTCGAGGATCGGGTCGTGCTGGAGCTGAAGTCGGTTGAGACAGTCAGTAACGCCCACAAGAAGCAGCTCCTGACCTACCTGAGACTTGCCGGAATGCGGCTTGGCTACCTGCTGAACTTCGGGGAGGCCACGATGAAGCAAGGGATCACGCGAACCGTCAACGGCCTTCCAGAGTAGATTCCCACGGACTCTCGTTCTTGGCGAGAAAACCTACTCTCGCAAAGACGCTAAGAGCGCAAAGGATGAACGGGAGTCACCCATTGGGGAGACACAGCTTCTTGCTGCGAGAAGAAAGCTTCCCTTGGCGGTCTTGGCGCCTTGGCGAGAGAAACCGGCCTTACGGACCAGAGAACGGCGAGAACAAAGATCTTGTCTCGTAAAGAGTAGCGGATCAACCGATGCTTGAGCGGATGACTCACCGTCTTGGAGAGAGAAGCATCCGTCGGCTCGCTTCGGCGCACCTGGGGGACTGCTTCGTTCTGGTCGCGTTCGACACCCAGCACACCCCAACGGCAGGCGAGAAGGTGTCTTCCCGCCTGCCGCGAGATCTCCCTGGAGGTCTCGTTTACGAACCCACCATCAGGTACAGGTCCATCACCCACTTCTCGGGATCGGGCTCATCGGGGGTCTGGAGAGACTCCAGCCAACACTGGATAGTACATGGCGGAATGGTGCCATGATGGTCATCGACCCAGGCTGCCAACTGCCTCCACACGCCTCCGATGTTCGAGAGTCCGGTGAATCGGGTCACGGCATACCTCGCGCCGGGAATCCGCTTGATCTTGACAGGCGCATCGGCCGTCGTGTTGACATCCACACGACACCATAACTCGTAGCCGTAGTTCTCGCTTCCCGGAGATGGGTTCGGGTTGTTGAATCCGTACATCGGATGCTCGGGCGATCCGGGCTTCAGCCCGTGCTTGCGACCAAACTCAGACATCATCATCGATGCTTGGTTCTCGGGCTCTTCGCCGAATCCGAGCACACTGGCCACGGTCATGTCGGGCAACTCGACGTAGCGAACTTGAATCTCTTCTCTCATGGACTCCTCCTCAAGGGGTGAACCTGGGCTTGGGTAGCCTCCGCAGCGTTTCGCTGACAGACTAAGGCCCCAGCCAGCTTCCCAGTTTGAGTATCAGGGGTATTTGCGCCATCTTGTGTCCTGTTTGTATGATGCCCTGCTGATCAACTGATGGGAGGCCGATGTGCGCGCGGATCGTCTGTTGGCGATGCTGATGTTCCTGCAGAATCGAGGCCGGACGACAACCAATCGTCTGGCGGAGGAGCTTGAGGTCTCTCTTCGCACGGTGGTTCGTGACCTCTATGCGCTGCGTGTCGCCGGCTTTCCCGTGTACACCGAACGAGGGCCGCACGGCGGTGTGCACCTTCACGAGGAATTCAGGCTCAGGCTGACCGATCTGACACAGAACGAACTGACTGCGCTGTTCACGCTCAGTGTCCCCTCACCGCTGGCCGATCTGGGCATGGGGGCAGAGGCGAAAGGTGCACTGCTCAAGCTGTCCGCGTCGCTTCCCGTCGCCCGAGCAGGAGTGGAGCGCGAGGTGCGTGCACGCCTGTATCTCGATCCATCTCCGTGGCATGCGTCTCGGCAGGCGGTGCCGCTACTGGTAACGCTGCGAGATGCCGTGTGGAACGACCGATGGGTGCGAGCAACGCTGCTTCGCGGACGTGAGATTCCCGTTGTCCATGAGATCGCGCCCCATGCCTTGGTTGCCAAGGACCGCACGTGGTACGTCATCTGGCTGCCGCACGATGGTACACCACGGGTCGATCGCGTGTCAGACGTGATCGAGGCGCACCTCCTGGATGGAACGTTCACGCGCGCTCCCAAATTCGACCTCGAAGCG
Organism: uncultured Thermotogae bacterium; assembly: GCA_964593295.1. GTDB lineage: Bacteria > Bipolaricaulota > Bipolaricaulia > UBA7950 > UBA9294 > SPBW01. The sequence goes on from CAZQHD010000040.1 coordinate 5,257, forward strand.
TTTTGGACGTCGTGGGCGGCGGAGCGCGAGGCGAACCAGTGGTTCTACCCCGTGACCCTTCGCGCCAAAAGAAGCACGCTGCCTCATCTTCAGCGCGAACTCGGTCGACACATCGAGCGAACCGAGGATGCCGCGACCGACGATGCATGGATCGAGGTACAGATGGCGTTCGATTCACTCGAACACGCGCGCGGCGCCCTCCTTGCACACGGAGGAGGCATCAATGTCATTGAACCTGAGGCCCTTCGGATGTCCATCGCTGACTTCGCCCAGAGGATCGTGGACACGTACGTCTGGTGAGCCTCAGCCTCGGAGACACAGACCGTTGTCCTTCGAGAGAGAAGCTCCCTTTGGCGAAAAGAGTACTCTCGCAAAGACGCAAAGGGGGCAGATCAGGCAGTGCGTGGCTGATCGACTGCTGTTCTTAGAGCCCCAAGACTCCTTGGCGGTCTTGGCGCCTTGGCAAGAGAAACGGCTTTCTCGCAGAGATGCAGAGGATGAACGGTAGCCACCCATTGGGGACACAAACCCAACTCCTTCGAGAGCAGAGCTCCATTTCTTGAAAAGGCCACTCTCGCAAAGACGCAAAGAGCGCAGAGAATGCAGGATCAGACAGCGCTTTGGCGGATGCCTTCAGCCCCTTGATGAGAGAGAACTCCTTGGCGATTTTGGCGGCTTGGCGAGAGAAAAGAGCTTGTCTCGCGGAGACGTAAAGGACGCAGAGAATGCAGGATCAGACAACGCTTCGGCAGATGCCTTCAGCCCTTCGATGACCAGAAATCCCTTGGCGGTCTTGGCGAGGGGATGCACTGGGGTGAGATCCTCGGGGCTTGCCTGGACGAGGGCGGGTCTGGTGGAGATGAGCGGATTCGAACCGCCAACCTCCCGCGTGCAAGGCGGGCGCTCTCCCAGTTGGAGCTACATCCCCAGGGTTCGTGCAGATCCCCATTATAGTCCTCCCCTCTCAGCCGGCGCAAGCGGCCAACGGCTCTTCCTGTAGGGATTTGAGCGAACCTGCGCGCAGGGCTACCATGGTTGCACGATGGCCCGAGATGCGGCGCTCGAAGCGAGACTGAAGGCCCTGCCCGACACGCCCGGCGTGTACTTGATGAAGGATGCGGTCGGCGACGTAATCTACGTGGGCAAGGCGTCGTCGCTGCGTTCCCGCGTGCGCTCGTACTTCCAATCGCCCGAAGGCATGCACCGCCGCACCCAGGCGCTGGTGGCGGTGATCGCCGACTTCGAGGTGATCCAGACCTCCACCGAGGCGGAGGCGTTCCTGCTGGAAGACAGCTTGGTGAAGCAGTACAAGCCGTACTTCAATGTGCGCCTGCGCGACGACAAGCGGTATCCGTTCCTCAAGATCACGCCGGAACGCTTCCCGCGCGTGCAGGTGGTGCGCCGCCGCTACCCGGACGGCGGGCGCTACTTCGGCCCGTACACCCACGTGAAGGCGATGCGCGCCACGCTCCGGCTGGCCCAGAAGCTCTTCCCGTTGCGTACCTGCTCGCTCGATCTGCCGCTCAAGTCCCCGCGTCGACCGTGCCTCAATCATCACATCGGCCGCTGCCGCGCCCCGTGCGCGGAGCTGATCTCCGAGGCGGAGTACCGCGAGCTGGTCGACCAGACAGCGCTCTTGTTCGAGGGGCGCGTCTCCGGCGTGGCCAAGCGGCTGCGCGAGCGGATGCAGCAGGCAGCCAAAGAAGAGGCGTTCGAACAGGCAGCCCGGTTCCGAGATCAGCTGGCCTCGTTGGAGTTCAGCCTGGAGCGGCAGGCGGTGGTGCTGGGGGACATGGTGGATCGAGACGTGATCGGACTGGCCACCGAGGGCGAACGCGCCTGCGCCCAGTTGTTCGCCGTCCGCGGCGGACGGATCGTCTCGCGACAGTCGTTCTTCCTCGGGGTGCCGCCCGAGGCAACGGCGTCGGAGATCGTGGACGCGTTTCTCACCCAGTACTACGCGCTGGCGTCTTCCATCCCCCGTGAGGTGCTACTGCCCGTTCTGCCGGAGCAGGCGCCCCGTCTGGCGGACTGGCTCTCCGGGCTGCGCGCCCAACGGGTGGCGCTGAAGGCGCCGCAGCGCGGCGAGAAACGCGCGGTGGTGGCGCTGGCCTCGGAGAACGCCCGCTACGCGCTCCTGCAGGACCAGAAGACGTCCATCGTACGACGCGAGAGATCCCATGCCCTGGTGGAACTGGCGGACGGGCTCGCCTTGTCCGGCTTTCCGCAACGCATCGAGGCGTTCGATATCTCCAACACCCAGGGCGGCGACGCCACCGGCTCGATGGTGGTGTTCGAGGACGGCCGTCCGCGGCGTGACGCCTACCGCCGGTTCAAGGTCCACCTCTCCGGCAAGCCGGATGATTACGCGATGATGAAGGAGGTGCTGCGCCGCCGCTTTCGTCGCGGCCTGGCGGAAATGGCCAACCCGACGATCGCCCGCGGCAAGTTCTCCGAGCTGCCCGATCTCCTGTTGATCGACGGCGGCAAGGGTCAACTCGCGGTGGCGGTGGAGGTGCTGCAGGAGCTGAACATCGAAGGCATCGACGTCATCGGCTTGGCCAAGCGACAGGAGGAGGTGTTCCAGCCGGGGCGATCGGAGTCGGTTCAGCTCCCGGCGGAGTCGGAGGCCCTGCTGCTGTTGCGACGCATTCGCGACGAGGCGCATCGATTCGCGGTGACCTATCACCGCAAGCTGCGTTCGCAGCGCAGCTTATCCTCAGCGCTGGACGAGCTTCCCGGGGTGGGGCCGAAGCGGAAGTCGGCGTTGATGAAGGCGTTCGGTTCGGTGGATCGCCTGACGCACGCCACGGTGGAGGAGATCGCGGCGGTGGAGGGAATCTCGGCCGCGTTGGCGACGCGCATCCTGGACCGTCTGAAGACAACGTAGCCCGCCATCGGCGATCCGTTCCAGAAGCGGCAGACTCGTTCCTCACCCCCACCCTGACCACAGAGCGACGCGAGAACGCAGCCGCCCCGCGAGCGTTTTCCAAGCAACGCGAAGACCTACCGATCCATGAGCGTTGCCACCCTCAACCCCATCGTGAGGGGAAAGACCGACACGCGCGAAAACACTCCCGCCAAGTCAGACACCAACGGTACTTCAATTGCATCTGGTCTCAGGCCCATGACCGAGCCCTCGGCGATGGAGGGGGTCTTCGCTGTCCACTATACTCGCCGCAACGAGAAGGAGGATCGCTTGCCATGGAGACGCTGCACCTGCTGCAAAGGCTGTCCGATGCGTTTGGGGTTTCGGGTTTCGAGGACGAGGTCCGCGATCTGATCGTGTCCCTGATCACGCCGCTGGTCGATGAGGTCACGGTGGATCCGTTGGGCAACGTGCTCGCCGTTCGGCGGTCGTCTTCGCCGTCGGCGAAGACGCTGATGCTCGACGCGCATATGGACGAGATCGGGTTCATCGTGAAGTGGATCGAGAACGACGGGTTCCTGCGCTTCGCGCCGATCGGCGGTTGGGACGACCGCATCGTGCCCGGGCATCGGGTGATCATCCAGACCCGATCCGGCCGCTATCAGACCGGTGTCATCGGCACCGCTCCGCCACACATTCTCTCTCCCGAGGAGCGCAAGGCGGCGCTGCCGCTGGAGAAGATGTTCATCGATATCGGGGCAACATCCGCGGACGACGCCAAGGAGATGGGCATTCTCATCGGGGATCCGCTCACCATCCACTACCCGTTCACCGAGCTGCGCGACGGCACCGTGACCGGCAAGGCGTTCGACGATCGGGCCGGCTGCGCGGTGCTGCTGGAGGCGGCTGAGCGGACGAAGGGCAAGGACCTCGGCGTGCATGTCGTGTTCGCCTTCGTGTTCGGCGAGGAGGTCGGTCTACGCGGCGCACGCACGGCGGCGTATCAGATCGATCCCGATCTGGCGATCGCGGTGGAAGGGACGATCGGCGCGGATATGCCCGGCGTTCCGGAGAACTCGCAGCCGGTGCGGCTGGGCAAGGGTCCGGCGCTGTCGGTGGCCGACCGGTCGATCGTGGTCAGCCGCAAGGTGATCGCGGCGATGGAGACCATCGCGGAGGCGGCGGGCATTCCGTACCAGTACAAGCTGCCCACCTACGGCGGCACCGACGCCGGGGCGATTCACCTCACCAAAGGCGGTGTGCTGGCCGGTGTGGTCTCCGTTCCCTGCCGCTACATCCACTCGCCGATCTCCACCCTCCGCCGGGAGGATTTCGAGCAGACGTGTCGGTACATGGTGGAGTTGATGCAGAACCTGCCAGCAGCGGTGCTGTAGTCGACGGCAAAGACAAGCGGCCGGTGTCTGCGCTGACAGAGCGCAGGCATCGGCCGCCGCCAGTTGCCCTTTTGGCCCGCGTTACGCGGTGGGAACCTTGGCTTCAATCTCCTCGCGAACCACGTCCGCCAGCCGGCGGATGCCCTCGTCAATCTGCTCCAGCGTGCTCGACGAGTAGGAAAGCCTCATCGTGTTGTGCCCCGTGCCGTCGACGAATGCGGAGGCTCCGGGCACGTAGGCGACCTTGCGCTCGATGGCGCGGGGGATCATCTCCTGGGTGTCCACCCCTTCCGGCAGCCAGACCCAGATGAATAGCCCGCCGTCGGGGCGCGTCCAGCGGACGCCTTCGTGCTTGGGCATGTAGGTCTCCAGCGCCTCCACCATCGCGTTGCGCTTCTCCCGGTAGATGGGGCGGATCTCGGCCAGGTGCTTGTCCAGCCCGTACTCGGTCATGTACCGCGCGGCCAGGTGCTGGGTGAGTTTGGACGTACACAGATCCGACGCCTGCTTGGCGCGCACCATGGCGTCCAACAGATCTGGGTCGGAACAGAGCACGATCGCCAGCCGGAGCCCGGCGGCGAGCACCTTGGAGAACGTCACCAGCATCAGTACACGGCTGTCGGTGTCCATGCTGTAGATGGAGGGAATCGACTCGCCGGCGAAGCGAAGATGTCCGTATGGGTTGTCCTCGAACACCAGCAGATCCTCGCGCCGCGCCACCTCCAGCAGTTGGCGCCGTTTTTCCAGCGACAAGGTGATCCCGCTGGGGTTCTGGAAGTCGGGGATGACGTAGATCCCCTTCATCGTTTTGCCTTGCGCCTTGCACTGCGCAATCTTCTCTTCCAGGTCGGTGATGCTCATCCCATCGTCCTCAAGGACGACGCCGACTTTGTCGATCTGGAACAGGTTGAACGCCTGCACGGCCCCGAGATAGGTGGGCAGTCCACAGAAGATCACATCGCCGGGGTCGAAGAACGCCTTGCACAACAGGTCGAGTCCCTGCTGGGAAGCGGTGGTGACGATCATCTGATCTCGCGTGGCGTCGATGCCTTGCGGTTGCAGCCACTCCACGAACGCATCGCGAAGCGTTCTGCTTCCTTCGCTCGTCCCGTACTGTAGAACATTCGCGTAGTTCTCCCGAATCAGCTGGGAGGCGATCTCCGCCAGCGCTTCGTGAGGGAAGGTCTCCGGCGCCGGCAGTCCTCCTCCAAACGAGATGATGTCAGGCTGTTCTGTGAGCTTGAGCAGCTCGCGGATCGCAGACCGTTTGGCACCGGATACCCGTTGGGAAAAGTGGTGTTTCATCAGACGCTCCTTGCGTGCAGATTGTGATACCCATCACCCCCATCATAAGGGAGCCTGGCCGAGGCTTCAAAAGAAAAGCATCGCGAGAAACGGGTAGACCGCCGCAGCGATCGCCGATCCAAGGATGGCTCCACCGAGGATGTCCAACGGGTAGTGCTCGCGCACGATGACGCGGGAGAGTGCGATGGTGGTGGCCACGAAGTAGATGGACAATCGAACGCCGAGCCAGGGATAGCTGTTGGAGACGACCCATGCCATTCCGAACGCCGTGGTCGCATGTCCGGAAGGAAATGAGAATCCATCGATCCGCGTGCGCAGACGGGAGACCCCGTTGGTCTCCGGGCGCCCCCGGGCGGCATGTCGTTTGATGATACGGAAGATCGCGATGTTGGTCACTGTGACCGCGGTGCCGATGGCCACGTTCAGGCGATCGACGCGCCCACCGAAGACCAACAACCCGAGTGCGAGCACCGCCCAGATGTACCCGTCCCCGAGGTAGGAGACCACCATGAATAGCCGCTCCAAGCGGCTCATGCGTCGACTGTCGCCGATGACCTCTACAATGCGTCGATCCCAGTGGAGCACGCGGTCCCGAAAGAGGCCGACCGCCCGTCGAACGGCGGTACAGACGCCGCTCACTCGCTCTTCCTTCGGAGGGTGGGAAACAGGATTACGTCACGGATCGAGGTCTGTCCCGTCAGCAGCATCACCAATCGGTCGACCCCCACGCCCAGCCCGCCGGCTGGTGGCATGCCGTGTTCCAGGGCGAACAGGAAGTCCTCGTCCACGCGCTGTGCTTCATCGTCTCCTCGCTGTCGCAACACCTCCTGCTCGTCGAAGCGCGCCCGCTGGTCGATGGGATCGTTCAGCTCGGTGAACGCATTGGCCACCTCCATACCGGCGACGAACAGCTCGAACCGCTCGACAAAGGCCTCATCCTCCGGTGTTCGTTTGGCCAACGGGGAGATCTCCACGGGGTACTCGGTGATGAACGTCGGTTGCCGAAGCGTCGGTTCCACGAACCGTTCGAACAGCGCGTTGATCGCCTCCCCCACGGAGGCGGGCACGGGGTCGATTCCTCGGTCACGGCAGAGCTGTAAGCTCGTCTCGGTCCGCAGTGTCGCTGCGTCCACAGAGAGCGTGTCCGCCACTGCATCCACCATCTTCACACGGCGCCAGGGAGGGGCGAAGTCCAGCGTGTGCCCGTCGTAGGACACGGTCATCCCCTCGGTGGCAACTGCCAAGCATTGGAGCACGATGCGCTCGGCCAACGTCATCATGCCGCCGATGTCGGTGTACGCCTGGTACACCTCCAACATGGTGAACTCGGGGTTGTGCTGCGTGGAGACGCCTTCGTTGCGGAAGCACTTTCCCATCTCGTAGACACGGTCGATGCCGCCGATCATCACCCGCTTCAGGTACAGCTCCAACGCGATGCGTAGGTACATATCCGTATCGAGTGCCTTGTGGTGGGTCGTGAACGGGCGTGCATGACCACCGCTCGCGATCGAGAGAAGGTGAGGAGTTTCCACCTCCAGAAATCCCTCTCCATCGAGTGTCTTGCGGATCTGTGCCAGGATCCTGGATCGGGCGATGAAGGTCTGCCGGATATCGTCATTGGAGATCAGATCCAACGATCGATGACGATGACGAAGCTCGACGTCTTTGAGTCCATGCCACTTCTCCGGAAGAGGACGGACCGCCTTGGCGAGCAGCGTCCAGTCGGCGGCCGCCACGGAAAGCTGTCCCCGTTTCGTACGGAACACCTCGCCGGTCACCGACACGAAGTCGCCAACGTCCAGTTGAGTCCATCGATCGTAGGTCTCTGCGAGGGTGTCGGCTGTAGCGTAGATCTGAATCCGTCCCGATCCGTCTTGAACATCCGTGAACGCCGCCTTCCCCATCCCCCGGTGCGCCATCACACGTCCGGAGACCGTTGCCACGAACCCGGCGTGTTCTTCCGGCGCCAGATGGACATAGCGTAGGTTGATCGGCTCAATCGGTTGGCTTTCAGGCACACGGGCGGGATACGGCTCAACACCCTGGCTTCTCAGGGCCTTAAGCTTGTCGAGACGGGCCTGAAGCAGTGAGTCAGACATGTCGGTGTCCTTACTGCTTGTTGATGGCGATGATGCGGAATCTTGTCTTTCCCCAGGGTAAGTCGGCCGTGATCTCGTCCCCTTCCTTCTTTCCCAGCAGGAGCCTGCCCACCGGGGACGCAACCGAGATCTTGCCCAGGTCGAGGTCCACCTCTACGGGGCTGACCAGGGAGAAGGCTCCCGACTCTTTGAGGGTGAGGTTCTGCAGAATGAAGCTGCTGCCGATACCGATCTCGTCTCTAGGAATCTGATCCTCGGGGAGGATCTCCGCCACTTCGAGAATTGACCTCAGGCGCCGAACTTCCCGCTCGTAGTACTGTTGCTGCGACTGAAGGTACATGTACTCCTTGTTCTCTCGAAGATCTCCTCCGTTCATCTTGGACGCCTTCAGCTTCTCGGGGATCTCCTCGTACAGGATCTTCTGCGCCTGCTCCATCTCCTGACGCATCAGATCATGCCCTTGCTTCGTCAGATAGATCGTCTCATTGGTCATGACCTCTCCTTGGTGCGCTGGATCAGCTTCGTCATCGCGCGGTCGAGATCTCTTCGCAGATCTCGCTCCGACGTATCCAGGCAGGTTCTCTTCGGCACAACGATGATGTCCATCGGAGGCAAGCTGTGTGCGCTCTTTCGGAAGGCCTCGCGAATCCGTCGCTTGATCCGATTCCTCTCCACGGCCGTTCCGATCTTCTTGGTGACAACGATTCCCAACCGGGGAGTCTGCGCCACGGCCTGGGGAGCCTCCGTCGTCCGGACCCGTCCATGGAGAGAAAAACACCGCCCCTTCCAGACACTGCCTTCACGGAAGACGCGGAGCAGTTCCGTCCTTCGCTTCAGTCGCATCGTGGAGGGGAAGCGCGCTGTGCCTTCTCCTGCCATGGTTGGAATATAGTCGGAACCGCCGTGTAATTCAAGATTTGGATCGTTTTCCCCACGGATCAGAGTTCGAGTACACTTGGGCTCCCATGCCGCCTGAACGCGTCTTCACCGTCAGCGAGATCAATACCGCCGCGCGTGTCCTCCTCGAACAGCAGCTGGGGTCGGTGTGGGTTCAGGGAGAGGTGTCCGGCCTGACCCGTGCTCCGTCGGGCCATCTGTACTTCACGCTCAAGGACGATCGGTCGGAGTTGAGCGCGGTTCGTTTCAAGTCGCGTGTCTCCCTGCTGTCACCGACAACGATCGAGCCGGGAACCGTGGTGCTCGCGCAGGGAACGCTGACCGTGTACGAGCCCCGCGGCCGCTATCAGCTGGTGGTCTCCACCTTGCAGCCGGTGGGAGAGGGCGCGCTGCAACGAGCGTTTGAGGCGCTCAAACGCAAGCTCTCGGAAGAGGGGCTGTTCGCCCCAGAGACCAAGCGCCCGCTTCCTCGCCTGCCGAGGACGGTCGGTGTGATCACATCGTCCCAGGGGGCCGCCCTCAGGGACGTCCTGTCGGTCCTCGCCAGACGTTGGCCCGCGGTTCACGTCTATCTCTTCCCTTCCTCCGTGCAGGGAGAGACCGCTCCCGACGAGCTGCGCGCCGCGCTCCACCGTGCGATCCGGTTCTCGGATGAGCATCAGCCATTGGACGTCCTACTCCTGACCCGCGGTGGCGGATCGGCCGAGGACCTGGCCGCGTTCAACGAGGAGCAACTGGCCAGAGCGCTGTATGAATGCCGAATTCCCGTCGTCTCCGCTGTCGGGCACGAGATTGACTTCTCGATCTCTGACTTCGTGGCGGACCACCGCGCGCCCACCCCGTCGGCCGCGGCGGAGATCATCGTCCCCGACCGGTCCGAACTGCTGGCCGATCTTCGCCAAACGTCTCTTCGGTTCCACGAGCTGATCTGTTCTCAACACGAGCATCGGAGGAAGACGCTCCTGCACCGCAAGGATGTCCTGCTGGCCCATGGACCCAAGCGCCTCGTAGAGAGGGGGCAGCAACGCCTCGATTGGGCCCTCCGTTCTCTCTTGCGCACGATCAGTTCGGCGTGGCGAAGAAAGGCCGAGACTGCGCGTCATGCTCACGACATCCTGAGGCTATCCGACCCCTCGTTGCCCTTGCAGCGGGGGTTCTCTCTCACGTATCGGCGGGGCGAGACACGGCCGCTTCGTGAGATCCAAGAAGTAGATCCCGGCGCGTGGATTGAGACCCGTCTGACGGATGGCACGCTGCTGTCCCGAGTGGAGGAGGCACCCCCTGATGGAACTTGAAGCACAACTGAAGCAGCTGGAGGAGATCACCAAGAAGCTGGAGTCCAATGACCTGCCGCTGGAGGAAGCGATCGCCCTATTCGAGCAGGGGATGACGTTGGCGGCTTCGGTTCACAAGGAGCTAGGCGAGGCCAAGCTGCGTATCGAGAAGGTGGTCGAGCAGGCGCAAGGAACCTTTTCCGTCGAGCCGTTGGATTTAGGGAAGAACGGTGAGGGTTCGTAGAGTTCGTAGGGTTCGTTGGGTTCGTAGAGTTCGTAGAGTTCGTAGAGTTCATTGAGTCTGATGGAATGCAACTTGTTCCCGAGTCCCTCGCCGCTGCGCGATCGCGGAAACCTTCGCCCGCTTGGACGGCATTCAATGGCGGTCTATCCATGACCGTCGCCGCTGCGCGGGGTGCCGCAGGCCTCTGCTCTTGGACCTCACCTCGCGGAAGCCTATAATCCTCCCCATGACGGAACACGACCAGCCGGTGGACGTCCTCATCGTGGGCGCAGGCCCCGCGGGGTTGACCGCTGCCATCTACACAGGACGAGCCCTTCTCTCCACGAGGATTCTCGAGAAGGGCCTGCCTGGGGGACAGCTCAATGAAACCGATCTCATCGAGAACTGGCCCGGGTTCGCCGAGACGATCTCTGCCCCGCAGTTGATGCAGGAGATGCGCAGACAAGCGGAGCGGTTCGGAACCTCCATCGTTCAGGACGACGTGACGAAGATCGAGCCCAGGGAGGACCTGTTCCTCGTGTCGACTCCGCGTGGCAGGCATATCGCGCGCACGATCATCCTTGCGCCCGGATCACGCCCCAAGCCTCTTTCCGCCGAGAACGCCGAGCGGTTCAAGGGACGTGGACTGTCCTACTGCGCCACGTGCGATGGCTTCTTCTTCCAAGGAAAGAGCATCGTCGAGGTCGGCGCCGGCGACTCCGGTCTCACCGAGGCACTCTTTCTCACTCGGTTCGTGGACTCGATCTCGATCGTGGTTCGTCACCCCGAAGACGACCCCAGGGCGTTTCGGGCCTCC
>CAZQHD010000041.1:0-15300 GCA_964593295.1 uncultured Thermotogae bacterium
TTGGCCGACGCCGAAGAGTCCCACCACGGCCAGCAGCACGAGGCATGGAGCCACCGCTCGTCTCATGACAAACCCCTCCTTACAACAGACAGCCACGCAGCCGGCCGGCTTGAAGTGCGGAATCGGTCTTCAGACACACCGAGCCCTCGCCGGCAGCACTTGGCCTCACGTCCTAGTGTGCGGTAGATCGCCGCGTGCCCGACCGTCAAGGAAGGCGTCCCCTCGCCCTGTTCGGGCGTCGGGGAGGTGCTGTAGGTCTGTGAGGTGGATTACGTTGGGAGCAAAGGACAAGGTTCAAAGTGCAAGGAGATCGCGGGGAGGAGGGTTGAAGGTACAAGGTTCAAGATTCAAGGTTCAAAGGGCGAAGCGATCGCGGAGCGTTCACGGATTCGTTGAGTACATGACGACCGGCATCGTGAGATATGCAGGCGTCCTATTGGGCGATCTTCAACGTGCAGCGTGTCACGGCCCCGGCGCGCGGCGTCCTACGGACCCTACACAAGGGGTACTGATCACGCCGTGCTTGGGATGAGTCTGATCTTCAACCCACCGCTCAGCCTCGGAGCCGAGGGTCGCTCATGTCTCGCAAGCCGTCGGCCAGCAAGTTGAACGCCAACACCGTGATGACCAAGGCAACGCCTGGAAACAGCGATATCCACGGGGCTTCGACAAGACGCGACATGCCCTCACGAATCATGTTGCCCCACGTCGGCGTTGGCGGGGGAATCCCCACACCTAAGAAGCTCAGATTCGCCTCCAGCCGGATGGCTGTTCCGACCCACAACGCGCCCATGGTTATGACTTCCCCGCGGATGTTCGGGAAGATATAGCGGAGAACAATGCGCGTGCCGCTTGCACCGACTGCCCGAGCACCGCTCACAAACTCGCTCTCCCGCATCACCGTTGTGTAGTTGTAGGCAAGCCGGCTGAATCGCGGGACGAGCAGCAGCCCGAGGATGATGATCAGATTGACGACGCCCGTCCCCAGCATGACCGCGGCCAGGATCCCCAACACCTCATCGGGAAACGACATCCAGACGTCGATGACGCGCATCAACACCGACTCCACAGGCCCCCGTACATAGGCGGCGATCATTCCCAGCACGGTGCCCACCGTCAGACCAATGGCCACCGCGGACAATCCCACCATCATCGACATCCGCGCACCGACGATCACCCGGGAGAAGACGTCACGACCCATGAAATCGGTCCCAAATGGAAAGGCGCGCTCAGGCCCTGTGAGTCTGTAGAACAGGTTCTGCGACAAGGGATCGCGTGGAGCAAACTGCGGGGCAAACACGGCCAGCACGACGACCGCCAAGGAGAGCACAGCGCCAACAACCGCGATTCTGTTGCGTCGGAATGTCCTAAATGCCTTCCGTCGCTGTGATGTGCGCTTTGACATGTCGGGTTCTTCGCCTCCCTTAGTCATAACGGATACGTGGATCCACCATCCCACAGAGCAGATCTGTGCCTAGATTGATGATGACCACGAAGAAGGCGAACATCACCATCACCGACTGGAGCATCGTGTAGTCACGACGGAGCATCGCTCCCACCATCATCCTGCCCAACCCGGGCCGCCCAAAGACCATCTCCACCATCACCGAGCCCCCCAGGGTGATGATGCTGTACACGCCAGCCACGGAGATGATGGGGACCAGCGCCGCTCTGAATGCATGAACGAGGGTAACCGTCTTCTCCTGCAGGCCCTTCGCACGCGCGGTGCGTATGTAGTCCTCCGATAGTACGTTCAGTACAGCCGCGCGCGACATGCGTGTAATGTAGGCAGCCTTGCCGATGCCGAGGGTCAGTGCGGGGAGGAATAAGTGCCACGCCAAACTCCCCACGTCCCCCCGCTCCCCTCCGCCGAGGGCCGGAAACCAACCGATACGAATGGAAAACAGTACCATCATCAAGAGCGCCAGGTAGAAGGATGGAATGGCCTGACCGATGAGGGAGAACGACCGGCCCACGTAGTCAATCCCCCGGTTGCGCCGTAACGCAGTGGCCACGCCAAGCGGCACCCCGAGCAGTATGCCCAGCCCCATTCCGGCAAGCGTCAACTCGATGGTGTACGGCAAGGCCCGCGCGACCTGAGCCGACACGGGATACTCCGTCAACATGGATCGCCCGAGATCCCCGCGAAACAGGCCTCCCAGGAAATCGGTGTACTGGACCCACAGGGGTCGGTCCAACCCCATGCGCTCGCGGAAGCTCTGCAGGGCAGCGGCGTCGGCCTCTTCCCCCAGCAGGACTGCCGCAGGATCTCCTGGCACCACCCGCACAGCGAGGAAGATCACCGTCAATACGGCAAGCAGCGTGGGAATCGCCAACAGCAATCGCCTGACAATGTACGAGATCAAGCCGTTCCCCTTCCCAACGTTATCGCCCGTTGCCCGCTGAACTGCCTCTTGACATCGGCTTTCAGCTCAACACGCCCGCCCCCCACGGCACAGACGCGCAGAGGAGGAAAGGGAGAGCCCCGGGTCGACCCTGAGGCTCTCCCGCGTTGAATCGCGCGGTTTCCTACGGACGAAGAATGTGTGTGGTTTCGTCGATCTGCGGGTACAGCGTCGCGCTGGCCACGACCGGATGCCCCCAGTCCAGCTTGTCGCTGCGAGCCGTGGTCAGCTGCAACAAACAGAACGTCGTATAGGCGGTCACATCCGTCAGAACCAACTGACCTTGCTGCCACAGCGCTTCCTGTTTCTCTGCGTCGAGCTCGCTACGTGCACCCTCGATGTACTCATCGATCATATCCACCTGAGCGAAGTTTGTATCCGGGGAATCCCCGTACACGACGCGTGCGGACGAGTGGAAGAAGCGGGTCAGGTACGTGTTGGCACTCGGGCGCCACGAGTTGTAGAAGATCAGGTCGTTGACGTTCTCTCGGATCTTCGCGTGGTACGTGGCATGGTCCACGACCGTCATCTGCAGGTCGATGCCAACAGCACGCAAGAGTTCCTGAACGACCTCGTACGGTCTCCGGTAGTAGTCCCGCTCGGAGATGTAAGCATTGAGCGTGAAACCATTCGGGTAGCCTGCCTGCGCAAGCAGGTCACAAGCTTGGTCCGGGTTGTACTCCAACTCCCAGGTGTAGCCGGCCTCTTCGAGCATCTCCCTGCTGACACCGCCGGGAAGATACCCGTAAGGAACGATCGAGTAGGTGGGGACAGCAATGTCCTCGCCGAACAATGCCACCATAAATTCACGCGACATCGCATAGGAGATCGCGCGGCGGACCTCCAACGAGTCCAGCGGCGAATGGCTCATGTTGTAGTGCAGGGTGACGTTCTCCCCCGGCCCGTAAACGTCGACCTCAATCCCATCATACGCCTTCATCTTCTCCACCCAAGGCTGCTCCATCGGTCCGATGACAGCCTCAAGCTCTCCACGACGAAGCGCAATCTCGGCAGCCCCGATCTCAGCGATGTAGACAAGATGCACTTCATCAAGGACGGGGCGTCCACGGAAGTAGCCGCTGTGGGCTTTCAGGATGATCCGATCCATGGGGCGGTACTCCACGAAGTAGAATGGGCCGGTACCGACGGGGTTCATCCTGTAGTCGACGCCCAGAGTCTGTTCCGCCACCTGGGGAACGATCATGCCACCCATGTAGTCTGCAACAAGAGGCAGGAAGAGGGCGGAAGAGGTGGGTGCGGGCAGGGTAATGCTCACCGTGTAGGTATCCACCGCCTCGATCTCCCAGCCCTCGTAGGCGGAGGCATAGGTGGAACGGGATGGATCCCTCACACGTTCGAAGGAGTACACTACATCGTCAGCCGTGATCTCGTACCCAGCTGGGTATCCTGGAAACGGGTGTGTCAGAACTCCTTCCCGGAGTTCGAACGTCCAGACCTGCTTGCCATCCACCATCTGGGACTCGGGAAGCGCAACTGCGAGATCGGGTTCAACTCGCGGGTACTCGCCCGGTGCATAGCGCACGAGGCCGCTGAACAGGAGATCGTAGAGCACCCGGTGGTGGGTTCCAGACCCCATGTGGGGGTCGCCGGTGCCTAAGTCCAGAGCATCGACAGAAATCCGCAGAAGCTGTTGATCCGCCAATTCCCCTGTCTCTGCAGCCCCCGCAACCGCCAACACGGCTACGGCCAATACCATCCATACCCATACATGCTTCTGTCGTTTCTCGTAGAGCCTCCTTGAGCAGATACACGTTGATCAACAAGTTGGCTGCGGTTCCCAGACTACGGATAGCAGCATCTTGCAGCACCTCCGTCCAGGTCTTGGCCGTTACCACCCCCCACGCACCTGAGACTCCCCATCTCGCACGATCTTCATCCCAGAAGGCTTCTTCTGGGGTCGTGATCGAGCCATTATAGTGCACCTCCTGGCCCGCGTGAAGCATGAACGATTCTCTTGACACCCAAGAGGCACAACATGGCACGAGCAAGATGCAGGAACGCAACGGCCCCTGGCGATCGCCGATAGCTCATTCATCTTGTTGACAAGGTGGTCGGTGCAAACCTTGGGGGTTCGTTGGAATCTGTGGGGTCTTACGGCACGAACATGTCCCTTTCGGGGAACGTCGTCTCCATGTACCAGGCGCTGATCCGGTGATCGTGCATGAGATCAGCCGCCTTCTGCCTCGAGATCGTTCATCCCTCAAGCCGCAGACCGCATGCTCCTGGAGCGGTGACCCCTCCGGAGAAGCCTGGGCGATTCAAGATTCAAAGGACAACGAGGACGCGGAGCGTTCCCAAGTTCGGTGAGTTCATTGGGTCGATGGAACGTCGAGTGTTCGAAGGGTTCTTGCGTTCATTGGGCTCGAAGAGACGGGTGTCGTGCGACATACTGGCCTGCTGCGAGCGGCGTTCAACGTGCCAAACGCATGGGGCACGGGCTACACGCTACGTGCTCCGGTCTTCGTTCGGCGGAGGAGGCGGCAAGGTCCGAACTTCAAGGTTCAAAGAGGCCGCGGGGAGGGAAGACCAAGGTCTCCCCTCCCACAAGCCCGCTTAGTTGCTGCAGCAGCCCCTTCCGGCACCGCCACCTAGACGCGCTCCGCGCATCGCTCCATAGCCCGTGCCGTCCATCGGACGATCGGCGCACAGACCCTGTCGGTTTCCGCTCTCCGCCCGGCCGGTTCCGTCGCGCGCAGGCTCGCAGTCACCCTCTTGATCACAGACACACGTTCTCGCTGCATCGGCTCCTCGCTGCATCAAGCCATGCCCACGACCGCCTGCGATCACGACAATGCTCACAGCAACCAGCGCCAAGAGCGCGAGCCCCAGTACAACCGCTTTCGTTCTGCTCAAGTGCTCTCCTTCGAAACGTAAGATGGGCTGATTCTGCCAGGCACGTGTGGGCACATGGGGCCGTTTCTGTGGCAGGTTTGTGTGTTCTGGCGGGCGGGCTGCGGATCGCGAGCGATGGACGGATTTCGAGGTGGATGAAGAGAACGAGCAGAACTTCATCTACGCCGTCGGAGGACACGAGAGCTTCTACCGCGACCTGAAGCAGTACTTGAAGTCCTAGAGCGCCTTCTGTGGCACTCCCCCGCTGAGGTACCCGGCAACGGGTTACGTTTGCGCGGCCTGCGGGCCACTGCGCGGGCGAGCGCCCGCGGGCGAGTTTCCCTTTGGGAAACATCGCGTCGGGGGTCGCTGCAGACTCAGGGCAACGCGCGAACCCCTCGGGTTCGACGCGTTGCTCGTAGGCACGCTCGCTGAGTTTCTGGCAACTCCTTGAGTTGCTCTAGGCCGGAGAAGCTGGACGCTGAGGGGCTGCGTTCTCTAGGACAACGTGAGATGGACTGACGCTGTCCTACCACGTGCGGCTTGCCAAGAACAATCTAGTCGGGGAGCCTAGGCGAGGGTATTCTGCGCTCAGTTGCCGGGAGACCCAGTCTCACTGTATGGTATTCTCCCAAGGAGGTATTCAGCATGCACCTAGTCGTTTCAAGAAGAATCAAGGCAGTTGCGTTACTTGTTAGTGCGATGCTGCTGCTGAGTTCATGTGCAATGTTCAATCCGGGGCCTGACTTCCGGGTCTCTGTCGAAGGGCAAGTGCGTCTGCAAGGAGCCACGACGCACGAAGGAATCAGAGTATCTGTCCGATACTATGATTCCTCAGAGAGGATGACAATTGTTATCGGGATAGGGTCAACAGACTCGCAAGGGCGTTTCTCCATCAGCCAGATGCCATTTCCCCATGATCAGGTGAACTTCAAGGTCCTGGCTACCAAGGACGGTTACGCCCCAGCAGAGGAGTCGTTCTCGATCTACTACGGATATGACGGATCGGACTTCACCTTTCCCAACATGCTTCTCCACAATAGCAAGAAGATGACTGTCGAGTGGGCAGTGACTAACGACGGGACGACGTTTGGTTTGGCCGCTCCCATAACGCAGTCGGTGGTATACAGCTACGTCTTGAATGGAACACAGCCTTATACCATCGGATTCGACTCCTCCAGTGCTACGCTGTACTTCTATGACCAGCAGGGTCGGGAGACCTGCGGCTACACGTATTCGAGAAGGATCTGGAACATGGGCAAGATGAGTCTAGCCAGCATTCGTTCGGTTCCCGATACCGGCGGTTCCACGTGGACGTACGTCGAGATGTTGGTGGGTAACGCGTACGTTGTACGAACACCAACAGGGCAGTACGCGAAGTTCCGTGTGCTCTCGATCGAAGAGGGTTAGGGCAGATCCAGGTGATGGCAGCCGCACCTTGATCGGTCAAAGGGAAGACAGGCGCCAGGACAACGAGGAGGCGGCATGATTGTGAGGATGGGACAACTCACGATTTGCATTGTGCTGTTGATGGCGATCACGGGAGCCGCGGTGCTCGAGGGTGATGTTGGCGTCCTTGGGGCATGGTACTGGGAGACGTGGACAGACGTCTTGATCTTCCCCGACCCCCAGGAGCGAGGACTGAGTTTTGGGTCACGCTGGTATGGGCAGTTGGGGCTCTTCACAGATCTCCGGTCTGACTTCATGGTCATGCTGCCTGCCGAATGGGGCTGGCGAGGCTTCTCAGGAAATGCGCTCATGGGGGGGATGAATCTCGGCGCTGATCTACTCCTGTCAGGGTTCAAGCGCCAGTACACCCAGATCTATGCCACCGGTGACTTCGGCGATCTTCGTCTCGACCTCCGGTATGCGAGCCTCGGAGATGGAGCGCATGGAGGTCCTTCACGGGGCGCTGTCTTCTCTCTGGTGTGGCCATTCTGCTGCGAGATCGAGGTGAGAAGCACTACCGAGTTTGGGGCCACAACGACTCCTCCGGGTCAAGCAGTGACCTTCGGGCACGGCATCTCTTTTGTTGACGAAAGAACCGAGCGTTCCCGGCACTACGAAACCGACCCACGAAGCTCCGGTGGGTGGATAACTGGGCAGCGCCTGTCCGTTGTTTTGCCCTTTCTGGTGACCCCATCGCTGAATCGTCTGGAGATCGGCGCGTATTTCACGGATGGGGGCTTTCACGAGCTTCTCCTTGGGGTGGGAGAAACTCAGATACGTGCCAGGTGGGTTGATGGATCCCTTACCTTGAGGCAGGCTCCTGGGTCTGAGATCAGAGTAGGCTTTACCATCGGGCTCGCGCCGGATTTCCCGCTGGGGCTGAACGCGTTGCTGTACACAGGTGACCAGGCACTTCTAGGAGGCCTCGGTGGACACATCTATCTCGGGCCGTTCTTCTCCCCGTTCTTCTCCCTGAGTTATGTCCAGCTGATAGAGCACGAGTCCATGGTGGTGGCCACGGAAGCGTACGGGGGTGGCGTGATGGCTAAGGACCGTGCGATCTTCGATGGATTCGCCTATTACGAGGACTACGACCGCTTTCTCACCATCTCCTACAACCACAAGGATCCGACCAAACGAGACACTCCAGGCTTCTGGGCAAGGCTGTTCTACGAGAAGGGCACTCCCGGGATTGTTCGTTGGTCCTCCTTCAGCGTCGATTCGCTGATCGACTTGGGTGATCTCCTCTCGGTCTCGTTCCGCATCGTTCTAACCCGCTCGGGTTTGGAGCGACTGAGAGTCGGCGTTGTGGCGAGGCCGTTTGAGCTTATGAAGCACGGATTTGCGGACAGTGCTGAGGGGGCTGGATGACTCGCAGGGAGATCTCACCCCACCGATATGCGGCGAGAGGTGCACGCGGGCCATTGTGCAGAGAATCCTCTACCTTGCGCCGCGGAACCTGCGACACGGCGCATGATCGCTCTCTTGGAGAAGTCGCTTGCTCAGCAGCTCGTTACGCCACATGTTCGGACTCTACTTCACTTTGTGATCCGATGCACGAAGCGAGACACATTGTGATTCGGATCGGCAGTGTGAAGCTCAATGTTCAGCTCAGTGGGGCTGAAGCTCATTGATAGAAAAGAGTGCTGGCACTTCGGATCCGATGTGAAGAGGTGCGCTGGAAACCCCACTCCACTGGGAGCGATGATCGTCATCCCTCCTTCCCATGGGTAGGATAGAAAGCATCTCCAATCTCCACCGATCACGATATCGGCAGCCTTCTCCTCGATAACCCACTGGAAGGCTTCCGAGATCCCGATCGAATGATCCTTGTTAGCATTGTTGCCAATCTCATCGTACATGTACCTAGGTAACACCGGTCTGAACATGATCATGATCCGCCAAGGCAAATCTGATCCAGAAAGCGCATCACGCACTCTGTCCATCAGCTCCGGATCACCCGTATAGAAGCCGTAGGAGTAGTCGGCATCCACAACCACGATTCGGAGGGGGCCATAGTCGAGAGACCAAAAGGGATCACTGCCTCGTGGAAACGGAAGGTACGATCGGTAGAGTGAGTTGTAGGGCGTATGGCCTCCATTTCCTGCTGCAATGATGGGAACCCTGCTGAGCACACGCTGGAATTCGTTGGCTCCGAACAGCATCTCCCATTCAAGAAGGGAGTTGCCATTGTTTACCAGATCTCCTACGTGAATAAGCCCAATGGGATTATTGCTGCGGCTATCAACGAACTCGGACATACGCAAACAAGTCTCTGCGAACCTAATGGGTAGATTCTGATCGAGGCGGAGGTGTCCGATCGGGCTGGTCCCAATAATTGATGGATAGACAATCTGCGTGTCGGACAGTATCACCAGGGTCCCGGAGGAGTTCCGTGCGGGGCGCGACCAGAAACTGCCAACCGCCAGCGTCTCCTCGCCAACCTTCAGAGAGTATTCATAGAGTCTTCCAGAAGTTAGTCCAGTGAGCATCGCGTTCATCTTGAGAGGGTCTTGCTCGCCAGCCACTGCATCTACAGTGCGCGCCGAAGACGACGTCCGGTACTCAACCACTGCTGAGCAGGGTGCACTCACATGCCAAAGCAGCAGTATGTTGTTGCCGTGCGCAACAGCATATGGGCCCAGTGTGCATACCGGTGGTTGGCCTCGTCCAGGCAAAGCCGCAGAAGTGAGCACTCCTACAAACAGGACAATCGGGAAGAACATGGCGAGTCTGTTCATGAGTCCTCCTTTAGGAGAAGATCTTGGCGGAAAGTGAGGGAATCGGTCAATTCAGGCGCGAGAAGGCTCAGGTGGTTGTGGGCAGTTCGAGTCCCCTTAGGGTGTCGATCTCCCAACAATTCAATAACACCGATGGCTGGCTCGTGGTACGCCCGATGAGGACGGGTAGTCAGCACATCCTGCTGACTAGCTTGGGAGTTCGCGAACGCCATCAACCTTGAGGTCTGGCGTTCGTTGGAGTTTGCGTGCTTTGAGAACTACGCAAACTCTGATCAGGTGGTCGTTCGGGCGACGGCCTGCTCAAGGAGGTTCGCAGGCCTCTTCTCGCGCATCCCGCTGAGTTCCTGGCAACTCCTTGAGTTGCTTGGGTTCGGCAAAGCCAAACCCCCTGACGTGGGGTCTGCTCAGAGAGCCTCGCAGACCCCGAGGTTCGAGCTGCCGATCGGGGGTGCAGAAGGCAAAACGGACACCCGAAGGCCCGGATGGTGAACGGGAACGCTGAGGACTCTGAACCTGGGAACTGTCTGCAAGCAGCCAGTTCCTTTGAGTTCGCACACTTGGTCGTCGCGAACTCGGAAGTCCAAGCCTGCCGATGGCAGCGCTGTAGCGCTGCTAGTGAGAACGCCACGCAAGAGGTTGCGTTCTCTGGGGCAACCCCACGGGTTGCTTGCAGAAGGCATAGACAGGGGCCCAAAGCCCCTGTTTATGCCATCTGTACGCCCGAGAGGACTCGAACCTCTGACCTTCGCAGCCGCAGTGCGACGCTCTAATCCGCTGAGCTACGGGCGCATTCCACAGCCAACCGCTTCGCTTACGCGAAACTCGGATGAATCGCCTTACCGATTCACGCGAGCATTCATGCCTTCCATGACCATGAGTACGCGTCAATCTATGAGTATACCCTATTGGGGATGTTGGCTAAGCCCACCCCCCCCTCTGGCGGAGGGACGGGGATTCGAACCCCGAGGGCGTTGCCGCCTTGCCGCTTTTCGAGAGCGGTTCCTTGCCGTTCGGTCATCCCTCCAAGAGGAATGGTAGAACCTGAGCACGCTTCGATCAAGCTGTGAAAAGCCCCACTGCGTAGCTTCCCCTCCGGAGCGCGCGAAGCGCTCTCTCGTTCGTCGGACGCCGCCTGTTTACGATCCCGGGCTGATGAGAAAGAAGACCCCCAGTAGCACGGCTACGGCAACGAGTCCGATCCACCACGGAAAGGAGGGTTCCTCTTCCGGGACCTCCGGGGTGAATGCTCCCCAGATCACGGGGGAATCGTCCACCGGCGTCGTCGTCACGGCGGTGGCAGGCGTTGTCGTTACTTCGCAATCCGCACAGGTCTCGATGCCGAGCGGTCGCGCCGCGGCAATCTCGGGTTCCGAGAGGAAGCGATCCCCCATCCACTGGCGCGGCACTGGGCGCAGCGCTGCACCGTTCAAGGCGATCGCCCGCACCGAGGTGAACGGAATGCGATAGGTCTCTTCGGCGCTCCCTGTGGATAGGGTAAGGCTCTCGGCAATCCCCAGGAACGAAGAGTACGGTGCGATGATTACGTCCTCAAGGGTCTCGATGATCACCCGCGGAAAGTCCACGGTGATCTGCCGTATGCGGGAGAGCGGAAGGTCAAACTGCTGATGAGGACCCGTCACTTGCGCTCCGTGCCACGAACGCAGTTGGATCAGCGAACTGAGTCCCGACAGTGTTCCTTCGGCCACTCCTCCCAGATTGGTCAGCACCGTCGCTTGCGTGCCCATGGCTGTCCACCCCACGCTGCCCACAAGCATCATCACAAAGAAGGCTGACACAGTCATCCATTTCCGGTTACGGCCCATGCTGCTACACCTCCCAATCAAACCCCAATCGCAACGACCATACCCTGCCATCGGCTCGGGGGTCAAGTTGGCGGATCGATCAAAAGACATGGTTCAAGGGGATCGCGAGGGGGGGGGAAGGTTCAAGGTTCGAGGTTCAAGGGGATGGCGGGGAGGGGGACAAGGTTCGAGGTGCAAGGGGCAAGGAAGGGGCGGGAAAAAGGATCATCTGTAGTCATCGCGACTTGATCTGATGTGCAGCAATCGTGACTGGACTTGACAGGTGCTCCACCTCCGTATGTTGTCTGATTCGCTCGCAACTGTCCGCCCGTCACCCTCCTTGCACCTCGAACCTTGAACCTCGAACTTTGAACTCTCAAACCTTGCTCTTTGAACGCTTCATCGTCCTTGCCCGCCGCCGCTCTCCCCCCACACCTGCGCGAGATGGTCCTCCGGTAGGCGTTGGGTGAACAGGCTTACGGCCACGATCGCAACCAGGCCGACGCCGATGCCGGGAACAAAGCCGTGCACGCCGTAGGGAGATCCCAGTCCGATCCAGACGAGCGCGGTCAGCAGCCCGCCAACCATGGAGGCGAGCACGCCCCATCGTGTGGTCCGCTTCCAGTAGAGCCCAAACAACATCGGCCACAGACAGGTCGAGGCGATGGCGGCCCAGGAGAAGGCGGTGAGCACGAGCACGAGGTCGGGTGGCCGCAGCGCGATGGCGAGGCTGATGGTGCCCACAAGAGCGCTGACGATTCGGCTCGCCCGGATGACCTGCCGCTCGGTCAGCGTGCGTCCCAGGCCTTCTTGGGCGATATCCCGCACCACAGCGCCGGAGATGATGATCAGGACTGAGGAGAAGGTCGACATCCCGGCGGCGATGACACCCGCCAGGAATAGGGCGCTGCCCCACGGAGAAAGCACGGCCCGGGTCAAGGTGGGAATGGCCAGGTCGGCATGAGGAAGGTCGGGGTGCAGCACGCGAGCGATGGCGCCGGCCAGGTACGGGAGCACAGCCATGCTCCCCCCCACCGTGGCGACCACGGTGCCGACACGGAGTACGGACACGGACTTGATGGAGTAGAAGCGCACCATCAGCTGCGGCATCCCCCATACCCCGAAACTCACAATCATCGCGTACGAGATCAGACCGGCCCAGCCCCACTCTCCGGGGGTGTTGACCAATCCGGGGCTGATTGCGCGCAACGCCACGTTGGCTTCGGTCAGTCCGCCCACGGCCCGCAGGGCGGCAAACGTCAGCAGGATCAGGCCGAGCCCCATCACCCACGCTTGGAAAAAGCCGGTCCACACCACGGCCAGGTATCCGCCAAGCGAGACGTACAGGATGATGATGGCGCCGGAGAGCAATACGCCGACGAGGTACGGCATCTCCATCAGCCCTTCGAATGCGTGCCCCATCCCCTTGAGAATGCTCACGTTGTAGATGATCAGGAACACGGCGATCACCAGGGCGGAGATCACGCGCGCTTCCCGTGTGCGGAAGCGCTCCGCCAGGAAGCCGGGGACGGTCATTGTGCCCAGCCGCGCGGTGAACAGGCGGATGCGACGCCCCAGGACCATCCACACCAATGCCACGCCGATGAGCACGTTCGTGGCGCCGATCCAGAGCGTAGACATGCCGTATCGATACCCGAACGCACCGCCCCCGATGATCACCACCGACGAGAAGTAAGCGGCCACGAACGACAGGGATGTCACCCAGGGTCCGATGCTCCGTCCCCCCAGGTAGAAATCCTCCGCGTTGTGCATGCGGCGGGAGGTCACGATGCCGATCCCCACCAGCAACAACAGATATGTAACCAGGACGAGAAGATGCACGGCCAGGGAACTCATCACTTCTCGTCCTTCCCGGCGAGGAACGCCGACCACAGGATCGCGAGCACCACGGTCCCTGCGATCACAATCCAAGCCAGAAACGTCGCCCACGGCGTCTCAAACGGTCCCATGCTCCTCCTCTTTCGGATGCGCCACGCTCTGCCGGAAGCATAGATGGAGAGGCAACAGGCGTCAACCGGCCAGCCCGGCAGACCGGTGGAGATTGACTCCATCAGCTTCGGCAACGATCATCACCGCCTGCGATCACCGCCCGAGAAAGGAATTCAACGTGCATCGGTCCGTCGAGCCTGTCACCCCGAGGAGTGTGCTGAAGACCTGGGCCCCGCTGGCTGCGAGCTGGGCGTTGATGGCTCTTGAGATGCCGCTGATCAACATTGTGGTCACACGGCTCGCGTTCCCGGAGATCCACTTGGCGGCGTACGGAAGCCTCGTGTTTCCGCTCGCTCTTCTCATCGAGGCCCCGATCATCATGCTCCTGGCCGCGTCGACTGCACTATGCACCGATGCCGTCACGTACCGTCGGGTCCGTCGGTTCATGCATCTGCTGAGCGCGGGGTTGACGTCCTTGCATGCCTTGGTGGCGTTCACGCCACTGTACGGCTGGCTCGCTCGCGAGGTCATCTCGGCACCAGAGGAGATCATCGCGCCGGGCCGGTGGGGGATGATGATCATGCTGCCGTGGACGTGGGCGATTGCCTACCGTCGGTTCAACCAGGGCGTGCTCATCCGCTTCGGGCATTCGATGGCCGTGGGCACCGGAACCCTGGTACGGCTCGCGGCGGACGCCGGCGTGGTGGCCCTAGGGTACTGGATCGGAACGTTGCAGGGAACGGTGGTGGCGGCCTCCACGCTGGTCGCCGGGGTCGTGTCCGAGGCTCTGTATGTTCGGTGGCGAGTGGGGTCGGTGCTGCGGCACCAGCTTCCTGAGCTTTCCCCAGATCATGAGCCGTTCTCCTATCCTTCGTTTCTGCGGTTCTACATCCCGCTGTCGTTGACGTCGCTCATCTTCTTGGGCGCCCGTCCCATCTTCAGCGCAGGGATCGGTCGTATGGCCGACCCGCTGACATCTCTGGCGGTCTACCCGGTGATCACCAGTCTGACATTCCTGTTCCGTGCAGGGGGCGTCGCCTACTCTGAAGTCGTGATCGCCACCTTGAGTCGCGCCGGCGCCTACAAGGTCCTGCGCCGGTTCACCCTAGGGTTGTGCGCCGTGATGACGGCAGGGTTCCTGCTGATCGCGGCTACTCCGCTGGCTTCGCTCTGGTTCGGCCGCGTCATCGGGCTGCAAGAGCGGCTTCTGGGACTCGCCACCTCCGGGGTGTGGCTTGCCCTGCTCCTGCCGGGACTGAGTGCGCTTCAGAGCTGGTTCCAAGGCATCGTCATGCATCACAAGCGGACGCACGCAATCACTGAAGCTGTAGCTCTCTACTTGGCGATCACCTCGCTGGTGCTGGTGATCGGGGCCGCCTGGGGACGTGTGCGCGGTGTGTACGTGGCGTTGGTGGCGATGACGATCGGCGAGCTGGTACGCACCGGATGGTTGGCGTGGCGAAGCCGCCGCGCGCGCGCTCAGCTGCTCGCGCGGGACGAGTCCCCACCTTAGATGTGGGGGAGACCGACCGACCGCGCCACTCGTTCGGCGACCTCGTCCACGGCGCCTTCGGCCGGGATCACCAGCACGTCTCCCCGGGGAACGACGCGCACGCCGCGGTTGAGGTGTGCCTCACGCCCGCACGCAGCCAATCGATCGGATCGAACCTCGTCGCAGACCTCCAGCCAGACGATCTGATCGTACACCGAACGGTCGACGTGGGGAGAGCTGGCCAGCAGTGCCCCTTCCACCAACAGAACGTCGGTTCCCCGCGACCGATGCTCACGAACGGCTTGCACGACCAGTTCGGAGACGATCGGATGCACGATGGCGTGGAGCGCCTCAAGCGCCTCCGGGTCTGCGAACACCCGTTCGGCCAGCCGCGCTCGGTCGATCTCGCCGCTGGGCAGAAGAATCTCATCCCCCCACCGTTCGATCAGTCGACGGTGACCGGGGGTCCCCGGAGCGTAGGCGGTCCAGGCCACGACGTCGAGGTCGATCCACGCCACGCCGGGGCGCTCGGCCCATCGACGAGCCACCGCGCTCTTGCCGCTGCCGGCTCTTCCTGCCAGTCCGATGACCTTCATCTCTCTCCCCCC
>CAZQHD010000042.1:0-15102 GCA_964593295.1 uncultured Thermotogae bacterium
GGCCCTTCCGCAGATCAATCAGCTGTTGAACCGGTGAGATTTGGATATGTCGTCGAGAGAGGAAGTGAAGGGTAGATGATCTCGCCTCTCCGGGGGATGTACGCTCGCATGCTGGTCGGTGTGACCGCCGCCTCCTTCGGGGCGATCTTCGTTCGCCTCGCATCGGAGGCCTCGCCTTGGGCAATCTCTGCCTGGAGGCTGTCCGTGGCCGCCCTGGCACTCGCCCCCTGGGCGCTGTTGCGTCGACCGCGTACGCTCACAGCTCGAACCGCTACTTGGTGCCTGCTCTCCGGCGCCGCCTTGGCGGCCCACTTCTTGCTCTGGATCACCTCCCTCTCCCACACAACAGTGGCCAGCTCCGTGCTCCTGGTCAGTACGCATCCCCTGTTCGTCGGCATCGGGTCGTACCTGCTGTGGAGAGAACCGCCCTCCCGGCGCCTGCTCTCGGGCGCCCTGCTGGCGCTGGGGGGTGCCGCGCTGGTCGGTTGGGGAGATCTGCGGCTGTCCGGTGGGGCGGTGCGTGGCGATCTGCTCGCCCTTGGCGGCGGGACGATGGCTGCCGCCTACTTCTTGATCGGTCGGCACGTGCGTCGACACGTCTCGGCGGTCGAGTACACCGCCGTAACCTACACCGCAGCCGCGCTGCTTGTCCTCGGCCTCTGCCTGTGCGTCGGCACGCCTCTGATCTCGTTCTCCCGTACCACGTATGGCTATCTTCTCTTGCTGGGGCTCGTGCCCCAGCTGATCGGGCACTCGACCTTCAACTGGGCGCTCAAGCACCTTCCGGCCACCCACGTCTCGATCCTCATTCTGGGCGAGCCTGTAGGATCCGGCCTGTTGGCGATCCTCTTCTTCCAGGAGATTCCGACAGGGTTGAACCTGGCAGGAGCGGCCATGATACTGGGGGGCATCTACCTGAGTCTACGTCACAAGGAGCCACGTCATGTCGATCAACCTTGAGAACGGGCGCCAGAGGATCGAATGGGCGCGCAGTCGCATGCCGCTTCTCGATCGTCTGCGGGAACGGTTCGTGCAGGAAAGGCCATTCTCCGACCTACGCCTATCGATGAGCATCCATCTCGAGGCGAAAACCGCGTGTCTCGCCGTGTTGCTTCGTGATGGTGGTGCGCGCGTCTGCGTCACCGGAAGCAATCCGCTCTCCACCCAGGACGACATCGCGGCCGCACTGTCGGAAGAGGAGGGGATTGAGGTCTTCGCCCGTCATGGGGTGTGCGATGCTGAGTATCAGCAACATCTTCGACAAACGCTGGCCCACAATCCCCAGCTCGTCCTCGATGACGGAGGCGACTTGGTCGTTCTTCTCCATATGTCCCCCCAGCCACAAGTCATTGGAGGTTGCGAGGAGACCACCACGGGGGTGGCGCGGCTTCGACGTCTTGCCCTCGACGGAGAGCTCCTCTTCCCTATGTTCGCCGTCAACGACGCGCGTATGAAGGCGCTGTTCGACAACCGGCACGGGACCGGCCAGTCCGTCTGGGATGGCATCTTCCGCTCGACCAACCTGCTGATCGCCGGAAAGTCTGTTCTGGTGGTGGGGTTCGGGTGGTGCGGTCGGGGGATCGCCTTGCGTGCAGACGGTCTGGGCGCACGGGTCACCGTCAGCGAAGTCGATCCCGTTCGAGCGTTGGAGGCCTGCATGGAGGGCTATCGAGTCGCCCCCGTCATCGAGGCCATTCGGGATGCTGATCTGGTGATCACAGCCACCGGCTGTGCCGATGCCGTACCCGAAGAGGCGTTGATGAATGCCAAGGACGGAGCCGTCCTCTGCAACGCCGGACATTTCAATGTCGAGGTGCGACCGTCGGCCCTGGACCGTGTGGCAACGTCACAACGCGCTGTTCGACAGGGCGTCCAAGAATACACGCTCCGCGACCGTCGACGGCTCTATCTGCTCGGCGAAGGACGATTGGTCAACCTTGCGCTGGGCGACGGTCATCCGGTGGAGATCATGGACCTGTCATTCGCCCTTCAGGCTTTGACGCTGGAGCATCTTGTGCGCGCTCCGGCGCTGGCCGCCGATGTCTACCCTGTTCCAGCCGCCATCGACGAGGAGGTCGCGCGGATGAAGCTGGACTCCCTGGGGATCGGCATCGATCGGCTCACGGCGGATCAGCAGGAGTATCTGGGGCGGTCGCAGAGTTAGTGCCCGGATCCGTCGGATCGTGGTACAATGGATTGGGAGGCCGACAGAAGATGAAAAACCATCGCTATCTCGGTAGGACACTTGCCGTGCTCATCCCCGCCTTGATTCTGGTCCTCGCGCTTGGGGTGTCCGGCGTTCAGGATAGCACACCCACAGACCTGTTCGAGCCGGTCTACCGAATCTACCAGTACGTCAAGAGTTACTTCTACGAGCCCGAGAGAATCGATGATCAACAGGCGTTGTACGGCGCCATGAAGGGAATCGTCCGACAGCTGGGAGATCCGTACAGCGAGTTCTATGACCCGGAGGAGAAGACGGCGTTCGACCAGAGCCTGGCCGGCGAATTCAGTGGGGTAGGCATCGAGATCACCCTGGAGAACGGCGTTCTGACCGTGATCACTCCCCTGGTCGGAAGCCCCGCCGAGGCTGCGGGCATGCAGGCCGGAGACAAAATCCTGTCCATCGACGGGGAGACAACCGAGGGAAAGACGCTGACCGACTCCGCACTCAAGATCCGCGGCGAAATCGGGACCACCGTCGTGCTTACCGTTCTCCATGAGGACGGAACCGTCGAGGAGATCCCCATCGTACGCGAGATCATCGTGATCGAACCTGTGCAGTTCGAGGAGAAGCTGGACGGACGCGTCGCCTACCTGCGAATCCTTCGTTTTGAGTCCGACACAACTCGAGAACTGGACCTCGCCCTGGCCCAGTTCAACCTCGGAGAGATCACCGGGCTCATTCTTGACCTTCGAAACAACGCCGGAGGGTTGATGTCGGAAGCCATCTCTGTGGCCAATCGATTTGTCGATCAGGACAGCATCGTTCTGATCACCGAGGACCGACTGAGCGGGCGCCGCCAGTACTATGCCCGGGGAAACCAGATTCGGAACTTCCCCGTAGCGATCCTCATTAACCGCGGGACCGCCAGCGCATCGGAGATCCTCGCCGGGGCCATCCGTGACAACGAGATGGGGGTTCTGATCGGCGAGAAATCCTACGGGAAGGGTGTCTACCAACAGATCATCGACTTCTCCGACGGATCTGCGCTCAAGATCACGGCCGGGGAGTACTTCACACCCAGTGGATCCGTCGTCCACGAGGTCGGGATCACCCCCGACATCCTCGTCGAAGACGAAGAGGATCCGATCGAGGTCGCCCTCGCGTGGATCGATCGCATGTCCGGCCGACTGATGCCAATCGATATCGCTGCGTCCTTGTCCCCATGAACTGGGCGGTTCTCGGCGCCGGAGGCTGGGGCACTGCCGTGGCTCGGTTGCTGGCCCGTCAAGGACGGGAGGTCATCCTCTGGGCACGCGACCCAGACCTGGCTGACGCGATCCGAAGCGAAGGCAGGAACGAGAAGTACCTGCCGGGGGTCTCCCTGCCGGCGCACCTGAACGTCACCTCCGATCTTTGTGCATGTCTCACGCGGGATGTCCTCGTGTTCGCCGTACCTTCGATCGGCATGCCCTCCCTGCTGGATCAGCTGGCTGCATGCGACCGGGTCCCCTGCGTGATGATCAACCTGGCCAAGGGTATCGATCAGAGCTCGCAACAGACAATGTCCGAGCTGATCTGCGGACGGTTTCCTGATGCGACCGTCTTCACCCTGTCCGGACCGAGCCATGCCGAGGAAGTAGGACGCGACATGCCGACAGCAGTCGTACTGGCCGGATCCGATCTCGCCCTCGGAAACGTGCTGCAGAAAGAGATCTCCACGCCCCGCTTTCGCGTCTACCTCTCCACGGACCTCCGCGGCGTGGAGATCTGCTCCGCCGTGAAGAACGTGATCGCACTGGCCACAGGGATCTCGGACGGCTTGGGATATGGAGACAACAGCCGTGGAGCGCTGATCACGCGAGGGTTGGCGGAGATGCTTCGACTCGGTACGGCACTCGGAGTCAAGGAGACCACGTTCTTCGGCTTGTCGGGGTTAGGCGATCTCGTGGCCACCTGCACCAGTCCGCACAGCCGCAATCGCGCGGTCGGCGTCCGTCTGGGACAAGGAGAGCCGCTCGTCGAAATCCTGCGAAGTCAGTCCACTGTGGCGGAGGGCGTGTACGCAGCAGGGATCGTGTGGAGGATCGCAGGCGAACATGGGATCGATATGCCGATCACCGGCGCCGTTCACCGACTGCTGCAGGGCGAGGCGGATCCACTGACGTTGGTCGATCAGATCATGACGAGATCTCCCAAGCGCGAGGGAGGGTAGGGCCACACCATGCATCCCGACATCGTCGTCGTGGGCGGAGGGCCAATCGGACTGACCACCGCGCGGATCGCTTCCGAGGGTGGAGCCCGTGTGCTGGTGCTCGAGCGGCGCGCTGAGAATGCACCTCCGTCCTGCTGCACGGGGGTCGTCACCCGTAGGACGCTCTCGATTCTCGGCGCCTCCGACCGTTGCGTGGAACGGGGAATCCGTGCTGTCCGCGTGCACTTCCCCGGGGGGCGTACGATCAGCCTCCGTTCGCAGCAGGAGAAAGCGGTGGTCATCGATCGACGGACGCTGCAGCGTGAGCTTGCCCAGCGGACCCGTGAAGCCGGAGCCACGCTGCGTTACCACTCCGAGGCAGTCGAGGCGGTCACGGGGTCGGTGACCGTGCGTTCGCGCGGACATACCGAGACCATCCAGGCGTCCTTGGTGGTGGGCGCGGACGGTCCTTGTGGTCGCGTAGCCGGCTGGTTCTCGCTGCAGCCGCCACGCGCCTTTGTGCTCGCGGCACAAGCCGAGCTGGAGGCACGGCCTCACGGCGATGCAGACAGTGTGGACATCCTGCTGGGCCGTAGCGTGGCTCCCGGCTTCTTCGCCTGGAGCGTACCTGCCCAAGACGGTGTCGTACGCGTCGGCGTGGGCGTGGTCCCCCCGCACAGACCGGGACCGTACCTGGATCGACTCCTGCAACGGCTTCACCCCACCTCCCGCCCGCTGAGCCGCGATGCAGGGATGATTCCGCTGGAGCGTGCACCGCATCCAGCCAGTCCCGGCGTCTTGCTGGTCGGAGATGCCGCCGGCCACGTCAAGCCGCACTCCGGCGGGGGGCTATACACCGGCGGCCTCTGCGCACGGGCGGCCGGAGAGGCCGCAGTGAGCATCGCAGAGCGCCCGGATCGTCGCCAGGCCATCGAATCCACCTATGTCACTCGCTGTATAGAGGAGATTGGGCACGAGCAGTCGTTCGGAACGTCGGTCCGCCATCATGCGCTTCAGCTCCAGGACTCCGAGGCGGACAGACTAGCAGAGGCTCTGAACGACGATGCCCTTCTGAGCGCTCTTGCGGAGCATGCCGACATCGATATGCTGCATCAGCTCCCGGATCGGCTCGCCGCGGATCCCCGCCTCTGGACGCCGCTACTGCGCCTCGCTCCACTGCTTCAGCCGCCGAGGAAGGCGGGCTCCGTGGCTGACGTCCTATAGACGAGGGTATACTACGGTTCATGTCCAAGAGACGACGACACATCCCTGATCGTCGCGCACAGGCGGCGGACCGTCTGGAGAGAGCCTTGCTTTACGTCGTGGCGTTTCTGCTCTTCTCCACCCCACTGTTCATGCTGACAAGCATCTCCGAGTACGGGTACGGCAAGTCGATCTACGCGCTCGTGGGGATTTCGCTTCTCACGGCTCTGTGGAGCACAGCCGCCTGGATCCGGGGGGCCTGGACGGTGCGTTGGCCATGGGTCACCGTGCCGTTTCTCGGCTTCGTCGTCGCCGGCCTACTCTCCTTGCTGGTGGCCACCAACGGCCGCGCGGTGGTCCAGAGCCTCGCACTGGTCGTGTTCTTCTTCCAGCTCCTGCTGATCATCGCCCAAGTTGTGCGCACACGTCGTGACGTTCACCTGTTGCTGGGCTCCCTCCTCTTCGCCGGCGTCCTGAACGGGTTGTACGGACTCCTTCAACACCTGGGCGTCGTCCCCGGCCCGTTCGGGGGCACCGGGTTGAGGGAGATGATCTCCACCCTGGGCAACCGCAACTACTTGGGCGGATTCCTCGCCTATCTACTCTTCCCGTCCTCCGCGCTGGTGCTCGCGCTCCACAGACGGTGGCTGCGTCTCCTCTTCGCGATGGCGATCGCGTTCTGCTTCGGTCTCGTGCTGCACGTAGATCAGGTTGCTACGGTCGTCGCCCTCACCGGCACCTCGGTCGCGTTCCTCGTCGCGATCGTGGTTTTCCGCTGCTATGCTCCGCTTCGCCGCCATCGCAGATGGGTCCTCCTTCTGCTCGCGATGCTCGCGATCACGTTCGTCGTTCACGCACCGTCCAGCCCGCTCAACTCGGTGGTGGGCTTGTCTGCCGATGAGCCCGGATCGCTCGCCCGGCTCTGGGAGTCACACAGCGGACACACAAGAGAGTTCGACTACTGGGTTGCATGGGAGATGGTCAAAGACTCTCCCTGGGTCGGCATCGGGCTCGGTCACTACAAGCTCCGGTTTCTGGAGTACAAGGCCGACTTTCTCTCTACCCCCCGAGGAGAAGCCTACGACTTCTCCCTTCCTCCTGCGGCCCAGGCGCACAATGACTACCTCCAAACGCTGGCCGAGCTGGGCTTGTTGGGCGGGCTGGCCCTCTTGGGGTTTCTCGCCACGCTGGCCATGACCCTCTGGCGTCGGATCCGGCGTAACATGGAGGAAGACCGGCGGCTCGAGCTTCTTCTCCTTGCGTGCGGCCTTCTGCCTTTCCTGATTCACGCTCTGGTGAGCTTCCCCGCCCACTTGCCCGCCTCCAGCCTGGTGTTCGCTGCCCTGCTGGGGTTGATCGTCTCTCGCGCCTATGGGGATGAGGCCTCTTGGAGTTTCGCTCTGCCTCGCAAGGCCATCCCTTGGGTCGCGATCTTGCTCTGCTCCACTGCGGTCGTCGTCTCTGGCCTCGCGATCTCCGACCTGTATGCCAACATGTTGATGCATGAGGGAATCGGGCAACTGCAACGCGGGAATCATCGACTGGGAGAGGATCTTCTGCAGCGCAGCCTGCGCTTCGACTTCGCCCCCCGACAGACGTACTACTTCCTGGCGTCCGCCCAGCTTCGGCAGAATCGCCCCGAGGACGCCTGGGAGAATCTCGAACGCTGTCTGACGAGATACGTAGATGAAGCCGTCTACCTCACCTACGCGAATCTGGCCGCCAACCGAGGTGAGATCGAGAAGGCGCAGACGGCGGTCGACTTGCTTCTCGGTGGAAACCCTCCCCGGGACGTCGAGCAGCAAGCTCGCTACATCGAGGCCCTCGTCGCCTTCCAGGAAGGTGAGCATGACCGCGCCGCTCAGCTCCTGGAAACGCTCACTGAGGATCATCCATCCTACGAGACCGGATTCCTGGCGCTGGGAGATCTGTACGCCATGCTTGGACGGCCAGTCGGTGCACGCAGAGTGCTGGAACGCGCCCTCGTGCTGATCGATCGGAAGCTCGACCGTGCCCGTGCCAAACTCTCCTCATCCACGGCCATGAACCTCACCGAGTACGGACAGATCCGCCTGGAGATCGATCGACTACAGCAGCAGCGAGAGCTGGCCACGGCCAGGCTGCGAGACCTTCCGTGATCACCGCCTGACAGACGCGATCCTGCTGTTGAAGAAGCGATCCCCTTGCGCGCACGGAACGCCGTTTCTATACTGACCCGGTGACTCTCATGGCCATCGACGCACTTCGACACCTCATCGACCGCCTCCTCGGGCAGACGACAGATCAACAGATCAGAGCGTATCAACGGGAACTGGATGCTGTCAACGCCCTGTCCGATGAGATGTCGTCCCTGTCCGATGAGCAACTTCGATCCCGGATCTCTACATGCCGGCAGCAGATGGCCGACGGCGCCTCCAGGGCAACCCAGCGGGTCCCCGTGTACGCCGCCGTCCGGGAAGCTGCGGTTCGTACCGTGGGCCTTCGGCCTTACGATGTTCAGATCATTGGCGGGTTGGCGCTCGATGACCGAAGGATCGCCGAGATGCAAACCGGTGAAGGCAAGACGCTCGTCGCCACGTTGCCGGCCACCCTCAACGCCCTCTGTGGGAAAGTTCACGTGGTCACGGTCAATGACTATCTAGCCCGCCGCGATCGAGAGTGGATGGGCCCGGTCTACGAGTTCCTCGGACTCACGGTAGGGCTTCTCCAAGAGGGCATCTCCCCCGAGGAGCGACAGCGTGCGTACGGCGCCGACATCACGTATGGGACGAACCATCAATTCGGATTCGACTATCTGCGTGACAACATGGTGCTCTCCAAGGACCAGAAGGTTCAGGGGACACTCGACTTCGCGATCGTCGATGAGATCGACAACATCCTGATCGATGAGGCCCGCACTCCGCTGATCATCTCGGGATCAGCCAGCGAGGCGCTGGATCGATATCGAACCTTCGCTCAGCTCACGCGGCGGTTCAAACGGGATATCGACTTCGAGATGGACGAGGAGTCGCGCCGGCTGACACTGACCGACGAAGGGATCCGCAAGACGGAGCAATCCCTTTCCATCGACAACGTGTTCTCCCCCGAACACACGGAAACACTCCACTACGTGGAGAACGCGCTGCGTGCTCTCCACTTCTACAAGAAGGAGCAGCAGTACATCGTCAAGGACGGCCGGGTGATGATCGTCGACGAGTTCACCGGACGGTTGATGCCGGATCGTCGGTACTCCGACGGGCTCCATCAGGCCATCGAGGCCAAGGAGGGACTCCAGGTTCAACGTGAGTCGCAGACGCTGGCTCAGATCACGCTGCAGCACTACTTCCAGCTATATCGAGGCCTTTGCGGGATGACGGGAACCGCCAAGACTGAAGAAGACGAGTTCAAACAGATCTACGCGTTGACGGTGCTGGAGATCCCCACCAACCGGCCACTGCGCAGAGAAGCATCCCCGGATCGGATCTTCCGCACCCAGAAGGCGAAGTTCGACGCGATCGCGGAGGACGTGGAGGCACTTCATCGGATCGGCCGCCCGATGCTGATTGGAACCACCTCGATCGATACATCGGAGTACCTCTCCGGTCTCCTGAAGAGGCGGAAGCTCCCGCACCACGTACTCAACGCCAAATTTCACGAACAGGAAGCGGAGATCGTCGCCCAAGCGGGTCAGCCCGGTGCCATCACCGTGGCCACAAACATGGCCGGTCGCGGAACCGACATCACGTTGGGAGAGGGTGTGGCCGCGCTGGGAGGGCTCCACGTCATCGGATGCCAGCGCCATGAGTCTCGCCGGATCGACAATCAGTTGCTCGGTCGAGCCGGACGTCAGGGCGATCCTGGGTCATCTCAGTTCTATCTCTCCATGGAGGACGACCTGCTGCGTGTGTTCGGAGGAGACCGGATCGGACCGTTGATGGAGCGACTGGGCATGAAGGAAGGCGAGGCGATTGAGCACAACATGCTGTCCAGTGCCGTACGCCGCGCCCAGAAGCGTGTCGAGGGAAGGAATTTCGAGATCCGCAAGCGGTTGCTGGAGTTCGATCTCGTCCTGTCGCGTCAGCGTGACGCCATCTACGCGGTGCGCGATCGATTCCTGTTGCCCGAGAGATCCCCCAACGAATCAGAGAAGCTGGAGTTTCTGGAGACCGACTTGGAGGAGTATCTGGATCCTCTCTTCGAGGAGATCTCCGAGAATCTCGTTGCCTCGTACGCACCCGCGTCCGATCCCAGCGACGAGTGGAATCTGCAGGGCCTCGCTCAACAGCTGCAGTCGTACGGGACGATCGATCCGTCGCATCTGCAAGGACAGCCCCGCGCGGACCTCGTTCGCATCTGCCGAGAGCACATGAGCCGATCCCTGGCCTCGCAGAGAGAGAGGCTCGGGACATCATTTCCACTTCTGGCGAGGTACATCATCGTTCACACGATCGATGAGGCATGGCGAACGCACCTCTACACGCTGGACGACCTCAAGGGCGGCATCGGCTGGAGTGCCTTCGGAGGCACCGATCCGCTGGTCGCGTTCAAACGCGAGTCGTTCTCTCTGTTCCAGGAGATGCTGGCACGCGCCGCAGAGACGACGTGCAAGGCATTGCTGAACCCTCGCCTGGAGATCCCGGGCCAATCTGTACCCCATCGACAGCAGGATCGTCCGCTTCGCTACATTCACGACGCAAGCATCGCGCCAAACGTCTCCTCGACCGCTGCGTCCACCCCGGCGATGCGCAAGACCGCCACGCCGGGTCGCAACGACCCCTGCCCCTGTGGATCGGGCAAGAAGTACAAGAAGTGCTGCGGCGCGTAGGCGCCCGCGTGCCCCCTTCAAACAGGAGACCCCGGAGAGGTCACGTTGACACACCGCTCGGTTGGCACTACCATTAGCAGACGATTATGGAGAGTGCTAATCATGGATCTTCCTGAGCGACAACGACTGATTCTGAAAGAGATCGTGGACCGGTACATCCGGTTCCACGAGCCGGTGTCATCGCGGATGATCCTTGAGGACTACGGGCTTCAGGTGAGCTCCGCCACCGTCCGTAACGACATGAACGACCTTGAGGACGCCGGATTCCTTGTGAAGCCCTACTCCTCTTCCGGTCGGGTTCCGACGCAGAAGGGGTATCAGTTTTTTGTGGAGTGGTTGCTGGATCTTTCGGAGATCACCCGAGAAGAGAGACTGGAGATCGTCGAGGCGTATCAAACCCGACAGATGGATGTTCAACAGACGATTCGCCAGACGGCGTTCTTGCTCGGAAACATGACGGGATGCGCCGGGTTCGTCATCCCCCCCCGTTCGGATGAGACGCGGCTGGATCGGGTGGTCTTGTTCAAGGTCTCTGATCGTCTGGTGTTTCTGCTCATCGTCTCCGACATCGGGATCGTGGAGCATGGCTACGTCGTCCTCGACGAGGATCCGACCCCTGAAGAGATCGCCGGCATCGTGCGACTGATCAACGAGTCGCTTCGAGGCATCCACTTGGCGGACGTCCGAGCACTCTCGCTAAAGGAGTCTCCCGACGGGTGGTACGAGCGTCCCGTTCGTCAGGCGATGGTGGTTCTCGGGAGGCTGCTTGAACAGAAGCTGCGGCCCACGGTGATGTTCGAGGGGTTGCTCAACCTTCCCGAGTCGCTCGTGAAGGTCGTTCCGGAGGACGCCATGCATCACTTCAGTCGACTCAATCGCGCAGTCCACGACCAGGGAGCGTTCATCGAGGCGGTCGCTCAGGCACGAACAGGGAAGGTTGGTCTCGTGGCCTCCATCGGGGACTTCCCGATGGAGGGAATGGACCCCTTCAGCGTGATCAGTTGTGGCTACGGTCCGCACAGCGGGGTCCTGGGCGTTGTGGGGCCTCTTTGGATGGACTACGGGCGCGCGCTGTCCACGGCCAGCTATCTGGCCAATCGTCTGGAGTCGCTGCTGTCCCCCGTACCGGCGCGCCCGATGGAGGAGTCGCATGAATAGCGAGAAGAAACGAGCCGTAGAGGCCGCTGCACCACGACCGTGTGAAGAGACGGTCCCTGTCGAAGCGATGGAGGCAAGTTCCCCGACAACGGAGGAGGAGCTACAGTCCGCGATCGATCGACTGCAGCGCCTACAAGCAGAGTTCGAGAACTACAAGAAACGGTCGTTACGAGACGCATCGCTGCACGAAGAGCGGGTCACCGATCGCGTCATCCTGGAGTTTCTCCCGCTGTACGACAACCTACGGCGCGCCTTCCGCAGTCTGGCCACCAACCAGGATGTGGAGACGTTTGTGGATGGCATGGAACAGATCTTCGCCCAGTTTCGGCAGGTTCTGGAGTCCATGGGTATCCAAGAGATCGAGACCGTTCAGCAGCCGTTTGACCCCGCGCGACACGAAGCGCTGCTGAGTGTCCCCAGTGAACTGGAGAAGAACAGGATTGTGGAAGAGTTTGCCCCCGGATACACAAGAGATGAGCGCGTGTTGCGCCCCAGCAAAGTATCGGTAAGTCGGGGAGACACGTGCTGTGAGGAGGAGACGACATGAGAGAGAAGATCATCGGCATCGATTTAGGAACCACCAACTCGTGCGCCGCCGTATTGGAGGGAGGCTCGCCCGAGATCATCAACAACGCGGAAGGCGAGCGGATCACTCCTTCGGTGGTGGCGTTTTCTGAATCCGGAGAGCGTCTGGTGGGACGGCTGGCCAAGCGTCAGGCGATCACCAACCCCGGGAACACGGTCGCATCGATCAAGCGAGAGATGGGAACCGATCACCGAGTGAAGATCATGGTGGATGGCAAGTCCTCAGACTACTCTCCGGAGCAGATCTCGGCGATGATCCTTCAGAAACTGAAGACAGACGCCGAAGCCCACCTCGGAGGGAAGGTCACCAAGGCAGTGATCACGGTTCCCGCCTACTTCAACGACTCCCAGAGACAGGCGACCAAGGACGCCGGATCAATTGCCGGCCTTGACGTCATGCGCATCATCAACGAGCCCACCGCGGCTGCGCTGGCGTACGGTCTCGACAAGGACACTGAACAGACCATCCTCGTCTACGACCTCGGTGGAGGGACCTTCGATGTCTCGATCCTGGAGATCGGCGACGGCGTGTTCGACGTGCTCGCCACCGACGGGGATACGCGTTTGGGTGGGGATGACTTCGATCAACGCATCATCGACTGGCTGATGGACGAGTTCCGCAAGGACACGGGGATCGATCTCTCCAAGGATCCCAGCGCCGTCCAACGGCTCAAGGACGCTGCCGAGTCGGCCAAGAAGGAGCTCTCCAGCCGCATGGAGACCACGATCAACCTCCCATACATCACCGCAGATGCTTCCGGGCCCAAGCACCTCGAGAAGAAGCTCTCGCGCGCGAAGTTCGAGTCGATGATCGATGATCTGTTGCAGCGGACGATCCAGGTTGTCGATGCCACGTTGCACGAGTCGGGCAAAGATGCGTCCGGCATCGACCAGGTGGTGCTTGTAGGGGGATCCACCCGAATCCCGAAGGTTCAAGAACTCATCTCCAGCCGCATCCCGGGCAAGATCAACCGCGAGATCAACCCTGATGAGGTGGTGGCCGCCGGCGCCGCGATTCAAGGAGGGATCCTGGCCGGAGAGGTCGACGAGATCGTGCTTCTCGATGTCACACCGCTCACGCTGTCCATCGAAACCCTCGGGGGGGTCGCCACGCCGCTGATCGAGCGCAACACGACGATTCCCACAGAGAAGTCGAAGACATTCACGACCGCGGAGGACAGCCAGCCGGCGGTACAGATTCACGTTGTCCAAGGGGAACGCAAGATGGCGGCGGACAACAAATCGCTGGGAACGTTCCAGCTGACGGGCATCCCGCCGGCCCCCCGGGGCGTCCCACAGATCGATGTGACGTTCAATATTGACGCCGACGGGATTCTCCACGTCACCGCCAAGGACAAGGCCACCGACAAGTCCGCATCGATCACGATCACGGAGTCCTCCAGGCTCGATGAATCGGAGATCGCACGGATGAAGAAGGAGGCCGAGGAGCATGCCGATGAGGACAAGAGGACGGCCGAGCTGATCGAGACGCGCAACCAGGCGGATCAACTGCTCTACTCGGCGGAGAAGACGCTGGCCGATCTCGGAGAGAAGGTTCCGTCGTCCACAAGATCGGAGATTGAGGATCAGATCCGTCAGTTACGGGACAAGCTCACGCAGAACGCGAAGCTGGAGGAGATCAAGCAGGCGATCGACGCCCTGACCTCGTCCGTTCAGCAGATCGCCCAGGAGGCCTATCAGGAGGCAGCGTCCAGCGCCGGCCCGGATACCGAAGCGGCGACAGCGGAAGGCGACTCGGACGAGGACGGAGAGTACGTCGACGCAGAGTACGACGAGAAGGACTAGGAATCGGAAGCGAGGGCAAGCGTGGCCAAGAAGGACTACTACGAGTCTCTCGGCATTGCTCGAGATGCAGATGAGGCAGAGATCAAGCGCGCGTATCGGAAGCGGGCCAAGGAACTGCATCCGGATCGGAATCCCGCGGATAAGGTCAAGGCAGCAGAGGAGTTCAAGCAGATCTCCGAGGCCTATGAAGTCCTCTCGAACCCGCAACGACGAGCGCAGTACGATCGCTATGGCCACGCAGGCCCCGATCAAGCATTTACTTTTGGGGATACGGATTTCCACCGCGCGCGGGAGGCGTATCAGGAGTTCGGATTCGGGGGGTTCGACGATCTGTTCGACGCATTCTTTCGTCAAGGTGGACGTGGCGGCGGCATGCGACAACAACGGGTGCTGCGCGGAGAGAGCATCGAGTACAAACTCCGTATCACGTTGGAGGACGCGGCTCAGGGAACGCGCATGACGATCACCGTGCCACGCATGGTTCGATGCGATGCGTGCGCCGGTTCGGGAATGGAGCCGGGTTCCTCCAAGTCCACGTGCACCACATGTCATGGCCGAGGCCAGATGGAGTACCGACAGCAGAGTCTGCTGGGAAGTTTCGTCAACGTTCGATCCTGCCCCGACTGCGGAGGATCCGGGGAGAGGATCGAAACCCCGTGCACTCGGTGCAAGGGCACGGGAAGGACCAAAGAGCGAAGCCGAATCTCGATCACTGTACCGGAGGGGGTAGACAACGGATCTCGGTTGCGTCTCCAGGGGCAAGGCAACGCAGGCGTCGAGGGAGGACCCAGCGGAGACCTGTTCATCGTCATCGAGATCATGCCGCATCCCTCGCTACGTCGCGAAGGAAAGGACATCCACTCGAAGGCCTCGATCACGTATCCAGAGGCCGCTTTGGGAACAAAGATCGATGTGGAGACGCTGTGGGGAAACGAGAAACTCACGGTCCCCGCCGGCATGCAGCCTGGGACGACGTTCCGGCTCAAGGGCAAAGGGATCACAAGCATCCATCGAGGGGGTGGCCGGGGAGATCACT
Organism: uncultured Thermotogae bacterium; assembly: GCA_964593295.1. GTDB lineage: Bacteria > Bipolaricaulota > Bipolaricaulia > UBA7950 > UBA9294 > SPBW01. The sequence continues at coordinate 14,951 of CAZQHD010000042.1, forward strand.
TCGTACGTATCACCGTGGAGGTCCCCAAGAAACTCTCCACCAAGCAGCGAAGAGCTCTGGAGACGTACGCCCGGTCGCTGGAAGGTTAGCGGTCCGTTTCCGAAGACAGCTCTCCGTCTTGCACCAGCGTCTCCAAGAGCACACCCATGCGC
>CAZQHD010000043.1:0-14860 GCA_964593295.1 uncultured Thermotogae bacterium
ATCCCCGCGTGTGCGGGGGAACCCCACCATGACTCCGGTACGTCGAACACGTACTCCGGGACTATCCCCGCGTGTGCGGGGGAACCCGACAATGCGGCGAGCGTTCGGGCCTTCGTCGAGGACTATCCCCGCGTGTGCGGGGGAACCTCTGCTCGACCTTCCAACGCTCGAGCGACTCGAGGACTATCCCCGCGTGTGCGGGGGAACCATCCGTACCAGCTTGCGGATTGCCTCCGTCATGGGACTATCCCCGCGTGTGCGGGGGAACCGTCAAGAGGGAGGCGGTTCGATCTTGTGGACGAGGACTATCCCCGCGTGTGCGGGGGAACCTAAGCGCGGCCGTTGCCGAGTTTGTCGATCAAGGGACTATCCCCGCGTGTGCGGGGGAACCGTGGTTCAAGGTTCGTTTCCGTGAGCTATACGAGGACTATCCCCGCGTGTGCGGGGGAACCCGCCCGCGAGCAAATCTCCGCACCGACGGCCTTGGACTATCCCCGCGTGTGCGGGGGAACCGTCAACTGGAACAAGTCGGACTACGTGATCGAGGGACTATCCCCGCGTGTGCGGGGGAACCATGACCTGTCGATGGATGACGGAGACTTCAAGGGGACTATCCCCGCGTGTGCGGGGGAACCCCTTCTTGGCAACTGTCGTCGGATGCAGAGGAGGGACTATCCCCGCGTGTGCGGGGGAACCTGTAGAGTGCGGCGAGCGGTCCGACCGGGTTCGGGACTATCCCCGCGTGTGCGGGGGAACCGCCTCAGCGTCCGCCTGAGCGTCGTATATGGCGGGACTATCCCCGCGTGTGCGGGGGAACCTCCCCCTGGATTGTGACGCGCATCACTGACGGAGGACTATCCCCGCGTGTGCGGGGGAACCGCCTCAAACCGGGCCTTCAACTGGTTGTACCGGGGACTATCCCCGCGTGTGCGGGGGAACCTCTACCGCTCTGAGGCGGAGATCCTGCTGAGCGGGACTATCCCCGCGTGTGCGGGGGAACCCAAAGCTCTTCATCCGGCATGCCATGAACGTGAGGACTATCCCCGCGTGTGCGGGGGAACCCCTAGGCTGATCATGGGTGCAGTCAGCCTAAGTGCTTCGATGCCATGTCCGCTTGTCTGTGTCAGCCAAGAGCTTCAGCTCATCGAGGTCATGCTGCGTCGTGAGATCTCCGACAGATAGCCACATGCCTTCCTGCTCAACGATCTCCGTCTTCGGCCATCCGATCACTCGCAAGCCCAGTCCCGAAGGTGCGTCGCGGTCTCGCCAGAGAACCGCAATGCCTCCATCGGCGGGGACGAGACTCATCCACCTTTCCATTAGTGTCCATATTCGTTCCCGTACAGACGCCCTCATCTGGGGGGAAACGTACAACCCCGGAGCCACCTTCAACATACACGACGAGAGAAACCCGCCGAACCTCTCAGGCAGATTGCGAGCCACAACAACCGTCATCGACATCCAGGATCTCCTTTACGTCATCAATCATCGACGAGATGATCTTCCCACGACGCAATCTCTCGCCAATCAGTGTCCGGGTTGTCCTCTCTATGTCTCCTCTACAGGCCTCCTTTAGACGCTTCGTGGCTTCAAAGGCTGTCGGCAAGGTAAGGGAGGTCCGGTACAGATCCGCGATGTCAAGCGCGAACGCCACGCTTGCCGTCTCGTGGATGAAACCAAGTTGTGGAATGGTGCCCGTGGAGGACACGGCGATCATGGCTGCCGCACGAACGGCTGATGAAGAGTGGTTGATAGCGGCATTGATCGCATTGTCGCTTCCCGGGTTGGTTCGGTCGTAACGCCGTCCTCCCCAGGGGATGCCGTATTGCTGAGCAAGGCGAATGTAGACCTCCTTCATACGTTTGCCCTCAGCCCCTCTCAGCGCATCAAGGTTGCAGTGGGGGAGCATCTCACCTAATCGAATGTAGTACATCCTGCGTGCAACGGCGATACGTTGCTCCTTGTTACTCCAAAGGGTCGCCTGCAAACGCGCTAGCCTCGAGCGGTCTGGGCCAAAGGGCATGCAGGCAGCATAGAACCGCACGCCGTCTTCTCCAACAACCAGAAGCCCCGTACCGTTCCGGCCGAGCAGCCGAAGGGCATCATGGCTGACAGTGCAACCCGGAGCAAGCAGGAGATTCGAGACGGTCTGAAAGGGTATCTGATAGGCGCCTCTCTTCAGCGTATCCGTGCCAATCGTGGCGAACACTAGGTTCCCGTCCTGAACGAAAAGCTTGCCACGTTCCAGCCACAAGATCCCGTGCCGCTCCGCGTGAGGTACTCGCGCGGTTTCGAGTCCGAGACGTCCCTTAAGCAACCCTACCCTCCCGGTTGGCTCACCTTGAGCATCCCGAACCCGAAGCTCTTGTGCCGACCGATACCACAGCGCAATAGATCCGAGAATCGGTCACTATCTGTCACTTCGAGATTCCCAGCGAGCGTGACGGATGGTCTCTTGATGAAGGCCACCTGTCTCGGGTCGCCGTGACCGCGACGAACCATCGTCTCCAATGAAAACCGCTTGAGGATGATCGAGTGTGGAATCGCTGCGTCTTGCCTGTCGAACTGCCCGACCAGCCATGAACGGTACACATCCTCCCTGTCAATGCTCACCTTCGGGTCATCGACTTCCCAGGCCCGCGCGACGAATGCATCGACTTCTGCGCCAGCCCGGTGGTGCTTGCCCGAAGACGCCATTCTGACGACTGGACAGGCCCGGAGCTCGAATCCGAGTCGAGTTCCGTTCTTGAAGCTGGAGGGCATCGGTTTGGCGGCGAACCGCGTCCAATCAACCAGTGAGTAGCCCATGGGGGAGGCAAAGGATTGCGCCCGTGTCTCAAGGTCGTGTGGGGGCGTAGGTGAGTAGGCCAACACTCGAAGGTTTCTGGCAACGCTGTTCTCTACACTGAACGGAGCTGGAGCGATATCTCCGAACGCTTCTCGCAGCGCGCAGTGGATGATGTAGTTGTAGTCGGTCCGCTCTATCGGAAGGTGGAGGGCTCGTCCCAGTTCCATGAGCCGTGGGATGTCCAGCCATAGCTGGAGCATGAAAAGGGCCGATCGGTCAGAGATGGCTCTGGGCATTCGATCCCTCCTTCGCTGGCACACTCACCGTGCCAGTTACGATCCAGCGCTCGCCCACGTGAATCTGATTGGCCCAGTCTCGAGCGTCGCTCACCGGGCGTTCCTTTGTGTGGTCTCCGCGATGACGTGGTGTCGCGGGCCAGCAGCACTGGAACGTACCTGGCTCGGGAGCCCAATCGGGGTCAGACAGCACAGCGAGAAGGCTTTGCGCCTCTGTTCTGCCAAGCAAGATCATGTCCGCTGGCATGCATGGCTTTCGTCCGATGAAGAGGGGTCTTTCGGGGAACGCGAGCGCGTGCTGCAGTTCCGTGAGAGTCGGAATCTCTTCCACTGGTTCAAGCATGAGCGAGATCGTGTACCTGGCATCGGCCCAGTAGTCTCGCTCCCGAATCAGGGTGCCAGAGCTTGCTGTCCCGCCCTTTCTTTCCTGCAGCTGTCCCCATGTGGTCCAGGCGTTCTTATCATCCATATGCTCCTGGCCAAGATCGACAGTCTGAAAGTCGCGCATTCGGCTTCCCCGCCGGTCCTGGCGGCACGCGTACTGGAGGCGCTCCTGCAGCCGCTGCAACCCCTGTGTGTCCGCATGATGGTATCCCAGCGCGTTTCCAAGGAGACCGCAGATCATTGACATCGATGGAAAGGGTTGGATGACTCCGTGGCTGTCGACGGTTACACCCCCAAAGCTCATCAGAGGTGCATCGAACCTCAAGAGCAACATGTCCATGGGGTCATCCTCTAACCTGGGATGCAGCCCAGGAAGCGGTTTCTGAAAGCGGAGCATCTGCCTCTATCTGCAGTGCGGCGGTCAGAATCTTCGTATCCCCCGTAGCCGAGAGTCTGCGTTCTTCGCCCGTCCCGTACATGCGGTCAAGATCCCTGACATGGCTCGCCATAGCGTGATACGTGTTTGCCAGCAAGTCGGGCACCTTCTCCACTGGCTTTCGGAACGCGTTAGCAAGCGTACGGGGTTGGGCGGCGCCGACCTCTATCAGCACGCACTCCGAACGGGAGTACGGAGCGGTCGATCCCAGTTTGGCGCCGGGGGAGACCGTTGCGATTAGGTGGATGAGCCGCGCTACAACCCCTTCTGCAACCTCCCGGTTGGCTCCCTGCCATTCCTCGCGTTTGCAGCCCTCGAGGTTGGAGACCAACAGCGGGACATCGATCACAACATATCCGTAGAACAGGCCGCTGGAAAGCTCGCTCATGTTGATATGTCCGCTGCCCAATTCTCCTTCTTCGCCCGTAGCAAGGAGTTCATCTACCGCAGAGAAGTAGTCGCTCTCGCTCTCCTCAGCGTGTGTCGTGAATGCATGGGCAACGTGAACTGCGGAGTCGCCTCTCGACAGGAAGTCGCTCGTGGCCATTCTCCCAAACATTGCTGCATCAAGGCCTGTTGCGATTCCCAGTCCATGCAGGTTCTTCTTGAGATCACTCCCCGTTACCTTTTTGAGACTGTCGACCACCGTCTTGAGTTGTGCGCCGGAGAGTTGGGCTCCCAGATCGGCAGAGACCGCGCCGAGGTCCTCGCGAAGCTGGTCAAGTATGCTTGCCGCTCGCTCGCGCAGGTATCGTACCTCCGGCTCGCCGAGGATCGTTACCTGAGACGTGTTGAGCCCATTGAGGGAACCTTCGCTCTCCTCAAGCAGCTTCTTGTAATCGCCTTCCGATGGGAGCTTTCCGGTCAGGATCAACGCCTGAAGCGCACTGACCGCGCAGGCTACCAAAGCAGGGTTATGCCCTTCGGTGATGAGAGGCTTGGCTACGAGTCGTTGGAACGTCTGTCTCGAACGCACGGAACGAGGAACCTTGAGATGGTTCAGCCCGTCTACGCCGATGTGGTTCCGCCAGTGGTACTTCAGGCATTGTGAGGAGATGCGTGTCCGCGAGGCTCCGCCGAACGGCATCCGTTTTGCGAATCCGGCGTCGTCTCTGTTTAGGAGAGCTCCCGGATAGGATGTCAACGTGTGGATCTGTATGAACTGCGTGCTTCCCATTGCGCCTCCTTTGCCATTGCGGGTGACCATGTTCACCCAGTGGAGCGACTCTGGTCCTGAATGTAGATCGACCTGTAGTAGTCTCTTGCGACCCGGCGCCGGTGGCGCTCGGCCCAGTCACCTTCCTGGTTGAGCAGAATCTTGGCGACATCGCCCCAGTCCGCTGCCTGAGCCTTGCTAGCAAGGAAGCTTGCCACACGACGGACTTCCATGAACAAGGCCTCGTTTCGTGCCTGCATCAACCGGACGAATCGCAGCTCGGACCATCCTGCATGGGCAAGGGCTTGTCCTAGTGAGACCCGTGTGTTGTGGGAGCCTCTTGCGGTCGCTAGCGCCATCAGGAGGACCGCCCACTGCTGCTCTTTCGCGTCTCGGTCAAGCCCGGCGATCCAGGCCTCCGGCACGTACATGAGCAGAACCTTCCAGAGTGCTGGAGTGTAAGGTGCGGATGGCGAGATGCGGCGCAGTTGAGCAACATCCCCTGTGGAGAGCGCATAGTCAACGGCATAGGCCATCTTTCCAATAACGCTGTCCATCGTGATATCTACGGCAGAACTGCTAGTCAGTTGCTGCTGGGTCATGCTCTTCCTCCCTTCCCTTCTCTTTTGAGAACAGCGCGTCTAGCTTCCTGCTCGCCGCCCCGTAGAAGATGGATTCCGCCGTGCTGATCGCGCGGTAGCGCTTGATAGATGGCACTGGTGAGCTCTCGATCGCATCCTCGAGCTGACGCCGCGCCAGATCAAACAGATGCTGTTGCCAGCGACGGCGGCTGTCTTCACGGGACAATGCCAGAGATTCCCAGAGGGACTCGAAGAAGATCTCGTCAACATCCGCATCGAAGCCGGTCATCCAGCGGCTTATCTTCCCGAAATCGACTTTGCCTGTTGTCGAGCCTGCGTTTAGCAAGGCCCGGAGCGAGGGAGAGAGGATCTCCCTCTGCACGACCGAAGCCGTATCCACTTGCTCTTGGGCGCGTGTTGCTAGCCGTTCGAGGCCTGACCTTTCGCGCAGAAGGTTGATTGCCTTTGTGGGTACCGGTACTACGCGATCATGCCATCCATCGGTCTGTCCCTGTCCACGCGCCAAAGCGGTCGCAGTCAAGAACGCGCCGCTTGCCTCAGCGTGAGTTGCCTCCATGGCTGCGGGCGCGGCGTACTCTCCTGTGAAGAGTATCCTCTGTAGAAGATCGTACGAGAATCCCCGTCTGGAGATGGTAAGGGCCTTTGCGTTTTGCTTGTCGATCGGAGTCCATGGATCTCCGGTGATGCCGTTGCTGTTCTCCGGCATCACGATCCGGGCTGACTTGGTATTCGCTCGCCAGCACTGGATTGCACCGTTGGCATAGGTCAGTCGGATTCGTCGACAGACTTCTATGTACAGAGGATTGCATCTGTTGAGTGGCAGGCTGTCCCCCGGCATGCCGTTCCAAGGAAGGAGCCACAGAAGAGCGGGCCCTTGCAGATCGTAAGCGAATCGCTGCGATATCGTCTCATACGCGGATGCGATCACAGCAACATCGCGCTGAAATCGAACTCCCCAGCCAAGCTCCGGGGTCATCCCCACCAGCGGGCGGCTCCCGAATCCTCCGTTCATGCGCGCTATCCCGTAGTTTCCCTGTCCGAGGAATCCCTCCATGGTCTGTAGCGACACTAACGCGTAGATCCAGTGCTCCACACGCGGTCTGACCAGCCGGTGCTTCTTGATGTCGTGATTCTTCGATGTGAGAAGAATGTCAAGGTCATCCGGAGCGGGGACATCGGCCCGGAAGATGGCATCCTCAAGTGTTCCTTCGGGTACAGGTGGCTGCATAAACGCTGGACGGGAAACATCCGCAACAATCAAGTGCCATGGCAGCATGTCTCCATCAGTTAAAGCAACAAGGCTCTTTCGCCACTCGGAGGGATCAACCGGTGGCACCGCGCGGCCCGCGCCGGTCATCGCTAGAACAGCCAGCTGTACGAGGAAGCTGTACCAAGCCTGCCGTTGGTGGGGACGAAGCGCCTCAAATGCGATGATCGCATCAGTCGCCAACCCCGCGAGAATCGCCGGGAGAGTCAGATCGGAGCGATTGCCATCTACATTGCGAATCCGCAAGAGCGGGTCATCTAGGAGAGAGAAGCAGTGTTCTTGGTGTTCTTCAGGCACGCTTGGATTCCTCCTTTTGGTCGGTGTCATCAGGGCGGAGACCGAGGCGGTCGTATGTGAACGCGCGGCCCGCGAAGACGAATCGCAAGACCCTATCTTTCGTGTCTAGACGATCTGCAGTTTCCCCTTCGACCCCGTCGGGGACGTAGTGCGCCGGTAGAGTCAACTCCTTGATCCAGGTACCGAACGGGCTCTCGATACCGGGCTCGAACGTGACTCGACGATCCCCTTCGCCCAGCCGCGTCTTGATGCGCTCGTTGAGATCTGTGGGAAAGAGCTCTTCCCCGAAGGGGCGATGTCGCGGCAAGAGCACCAGGTCCCCATGGGACCGATCTGCGCCGCGAATGCCAAGGATGTAAGTCTCATGTTGCGACCAGAGCCCCTGCAGTTGGCCCACAATGTTGGCCAGCGCCTCAGGATGGGTTGCTCCCTCGACGAGATGCCTGTTCATGGCGGGGATCTCCCAGGTGTGACATTCTTCGATTAGTCTCCATGTCGCCTCAACCGCCCGGAGATCCTCGTAAACGGTTCCCAGTCCGTGCGGCCCAAGTGCGCGTCCGCTCCCTCGAATATACGGGGCAAGTGATCTCTTTTCGGGAACAAGAACCACCGTCCGTGCCTGTCTGTAGTGGGCAGGGCGTGTCTCGATCGGGCGATCTCCAGGATGGCGATGAAGACGCCCGATGCGCTGAAGGAGAACGTCCATTGGACAGAGATCGCTGAGCAGTAGATCGGCGTCTAGGTCAAGACTTTGCTGCACGGTCTGTGTGGCAACCGCGATAACGCCGTTGCGCCTTGAGCCCTTGCCAAACGTCTCCTCGATCGCGCGGTCAAGCCGCTTGCGATCTGGGCCAGCAAATCTGGAATGGTGCGGCGCAGCGATCCCTTCTGCTCTGAACAGGAGACTTCTGTCTTCTCCTGCGATGGTTTCCAGAGCTCGCTGGGATGAGATACAGTCGCGTACTGTATTGCGTATGACCAGGACACGGGCTCCTGCCTCGGCCGCGACTACAGCGATACGCGCAATCTCCTCACTGTTGCTGGCTATGGGACAAGCTTCAACTCGAACGCACTTCGAGTAGCCCGAGGGGCCTGGGGCAATTCGTCTAAGGTCTTTCCTCTCAGCATCGGTGTAGCTGATCAGCGGGTAGGGCATCTCCTCTGCGACCTGTTTGGCTGGTGGTGGGGCAGGCACGGCGCTCAATAGGCGGGCTTGAGCAGCTGTACCCAACGTAGCGGACATGAGAAGAGCATGCCCGCCAGCCTTCAGGTGATGCTTGAGCACTTCTTCCAGCAGACGCCCCATGTAGGTGTCCGATGCGTGAACTTCATCCACAACAAGCAGGTGGCGCAGCAGAGCCGACGCACGAAGGTGCGCGTGGTTCACCTGGAGGGTCGAGAGAAGCACCTGATCGATCGTGCCTACCGAGATGACGCCAGCAAGGTATCGTTTCGGTCGCTCCGCTGCCCAGCCCCGGTAGCGGAACCTCTCCCGCTCATCGTCAGTCCAGAGAACGCGAAACGGAGCAAGCAGTTGCCCCTTCTCATCATCCACAGCGAGGTATTCGGGGACGGCGAGAACGACCGAGGGTCTCAGGCGAGCATCGGGGAACGCTCGTCGGGTTGCGACCACAATCCGGGAGTGCATCTGCACTGCTGAGGTTCGTGTCGGAAGCGCGAAGTACATTCCATCGACGAGTCCCGCGTGGAACAACTGAAGGAAACGCACAAGCGCAGCTTCAGTCTTCCCCGATCCCGTGTCGGACTCGAGGATGGTCAGACTCCCATTGTCATGATCCACGAGATCCGCACATGCTTTCTGGACAGGATGAGGCGAGTACTCAGATGGCAAGATGTCGCTAAAACCAGGTCTTCCTGTACCCATACCGGCTCGAAACCGATCCGGTTCAAGCCCCATCTCTACAACAGCCTCCTTGGCCCGCTGTCGGGCAAAGGACATTCTCTCGCCGTCGTCATCAGAGTATGGAAAGAATCTCTCATCGGAGCCAATCCAGTCGGCTAGCATCAAGATGCCGTTGAGCACATGCTGAAACTCGGTCGAATGCGGAAACGGCGGGAGAGAAGGTTCTGCTGCATCGGGAAACCAGTCATTGGCCTTCTGACGAAGGCGACCTATCTCGTCAACCGGGTTTCTGCCCGCTTTTGTGCGCCATAGATTAGGCACGAAATGGGGCGTAGGGCGGACGGGGCGACCATGGTGAGAGAAGGTAGCAAGCAAGATGGCTACCAGATCATCTTCACAATCAAACCATTCAACCATTCCGCGAAGATCAAGCGCGTCGATGATGGCTGCCTTCTCCTCACCGTCCCAGTCCATGAAGTCAATAAAGGGGGACACGTGCCCCGTTCTGGATGCGCTCTGGTCGAAGGCATGATCCTGGAATCCGTGGTTGGCCTTGCCTGCATCGTGAAGAGCGGCAAGCACGCAAAGCCGCGAGATCTGCCCATCGAGTAGCTCGGGCTGGTTGAGAAGATGGGCCAATCGTCGACGAAGGATGGTGCGACTTAACAGAGCCTGTGCGACCGCAGCAACGTCCGCAGAGTGCGCCTCCAGCGAGTGCCAGGCAACAACTGTCCCCGCATCACCTGTCCGGTGCTTCGCCCAGAAGAGATTCTGCAGGGGCTTCATGATTGCTCAGTTGCCTTCTTCAAGCCCATCCACGTGCCTCGCCGCCCGAGGAGATGCATGGCACCCCTGCGCGTATCCTGCATGCTATTTCACCTCTGCCAACGTCTGGGATATGCACTTCATCTTGTGCCAGTCTAGGCAAGCTGAACTACTAAGGCAAACGGAGGCTGCCCAGCACGGGCAACTCGATCCGAGCGACTGACCTGCCCCACATGGTCGGTCCAGTGTCGAGTCAGTCGAATCCCCCATCAGTCAGGATAAGTCGCATGCTATCACTCTTGCAGCCGCTAATGGACAGAGTGTTGACGGTACCGCTCAGATCAGCACAGCACGGGAACGTTGGGGGGGGCTCATTGACGTTTGCTAAGCGGTTCAGCTACGATGTGAGATCTAGGCAGTCCAATGGTCTTTGACAGGCGATCCGGGGGCGGCGATCTTCCTCAAACGCTCTTTCCCTCAAGAACAAGAGCCAGCGAGAGGAGTCGAACCTCCGACCGATGGTTTACGAAACCATTGCTCTACCACTGAGCTACGCTGGCAGTACAATCGGCATTATATCATGGGCGAAAGGGCCTTCAACTGGTGAGAGCATGGATGGATTGTCAATTGCTGCCTCCCTGAGCGAGCTCACTGCGCAGTTGGTGGATGCCACCGTACGCACGGTGTACCAACCCGCCAAGGACCGGTTCGTGCTGCGTCTATTCTCTCGTAGCGATCTCTTCCTGGTCATCGATCTTGGAGCGTCCGCCATCTACCGAACCGTCGCTCCTACTGCGAACCCACCGACCCCCTCCCCACTGGCCATGCTCCTGCGCAAGCACCTTCGCGGGGCTCGAATCCTGTCCGTGCGGCAGATGGGACTTGATCGCTCGGTTTCCTTGGCGTTTTCACGTCGAGAGAAATCCGATCGGCATGAGAGCGTGCTTGTGAGCGAGCTGCTCGGCGCACGCGGGAATCTTCACCTGGTCCGTGGAGGGACTGTCGTTCGATCTCTCCGTGAGGACGGTCGAAACGTTGCCGGACAGCCGTTCGTCTCTCTCCCTATGCAAGCCAAGCACGATCCAGGAGAGGTTGCACAGGAGCAGCTCCGCGCTTGGCTGATGCAGGACCCGCCGGATCGGGCCCTCGCAAGGCACATTGAGGGGATCGGTCGGGATACGGCCCACGATCTCTCGAGCGGAGAACTCGGAGATGATCCTGCATGCACCCTCCATCTGCGACTACGCGAGATGCTCTCATACGTGGCGTCTCCGCGGGCCCATCTGACGCCCGATGGCGCACGGGCTACGTTCTACCCCCTCCCCGCACCTTCGGTTTGCGTATCTTCGTTTCAGGATGCGCTAGATCGGAGCCACCGCCGAGCTCTCTTGAAGAGGGAGGTCGAGTCTCCCCCATCCGATGACACGCCGCGCAGTCTGAAGACAGCCATTCGATCCAAGGAACGCACGCTCGAGAAACTGAAGGGATGGCTCGACCAGGCGGATCAAGCCGATGCATGGCAAGCGCAAGCGGACCTGCTCATGACGTACGCGCCGTCTATCGTGCCGGGGATCCGCGAGGTGACGTTGACCGATCCGGCGACCCAGAATGCGGTCTCGATCCCGCTGGACCCATCGCTCTCCCCGCGCGAGAATGCGCAGCGACTTTACGAACGCGCGAAACGGCTTCGCCGCGGACATCCCCACGTGAGGAGTCGGTTGAGCCGTGTAGCAGGCGAGCGTGATCTGCTCAGATCGGCGATCGAGGCATGGGAGCGTGGCGAAGCGGTTCCCGCCGCTGCACTGGATCTCCTCCCGTCGCGAAGATCACGGGGTTCGAAGGAAATGGCTGCTCGTCCGTTCCGTCGGTTCGAAGCCGAAGGGTTTGCCATCTGGGTCGGTAAGAGTGCCGTTCAGAATGACGCTCTGCTTCGAGCCGCCGCACCCAATGATCTGTGGCTCCATGTGCGCGACCACGCCGGCTCGCATGTGGTGGTACGCACCGGAGGTCGACCTAGCGTTCCCCAGACCGTCGTTTTGGCGGCGGCGCGGTTGGCGGCGCGGCACTCCAAGGCCTCATCGGAACCCCGGGCTGAGGTTCTGGTAACCCGGGTGAAGCATGTCCGGAAGCCCAAGGGAGCCCCGGCTGGCCTGGCGAACGTCCAGGTCTCGGATACACTGACGGTGGACCTTGTCGAGAAGGGAGACGCATGAGCATCGATCGGATCCTGGAGATCGTCTTGTCGTTGGTGGCTGTTTTCACTGCGATCGTGTTCCACGAAGTTTCGCACGGCCATGTGGCCTTGCGCTTGGGCGATCCGACCGCCAAGCAGCTGGGCCGGTTGACGCTGAACCCGATCGCCCACGTGGACCCGGTCGGAACCATTCTCGTTCCCTTGGTTCTGGCGATCCTTCGAGCGCCGCTGTTCGGCTGGGCCAAACCCGTCCCCATCAACCCGATGAACTTTCGGAACCCGTTTCGAGGGATGATGCTCGTGGCGCTGGCTGGACCGAGCACCAACGTCGTAATGGCGCTGGCCGCGACGGCCGTGGGACGAGTTCTGTTGCTGCTCGTTCCCTCTTCGGGCGCCGTTGCAGGCAGCTTGCCCGGCAATCTGGTGAACGCATGGTTCACGTTCCTGGCCTATCTGGTCATCTACAACCTGTTCCTGGCGGGATTCAATCTGCTTCCCATCCCGCCGCTCGACGGGTCGCGCGTTCTCAGCTACTTCCTGCCGGCCGGAGGACGACGTCTCATGCTTCAGTTGGAGCGCTACGGATTTCTGATCGTCGCCGGGCTCCTCTACCTGGGTGTGTTCAACGGGGTGTTTCGGCTGGTGTGGAGTGTGGGACAGAATCTGCTCGGGGATCGCTGGCTGGTTCTCGTCTTCCTCTAAGCTGCCTGCGTTCATTGCTGACTCCAACGAAGCTTCGTATAATCCGCACATCCAGAGATGCTTAGGAGTTACCCGACAACACATGAGCACGAACGCAGAGTACCGAATCGACTCCCGTCAGGAGATCGAGGCCACGATCGAGGTTTCGATTCCTGCCGACCGGGTCGAAGCGCAGATTGACGAGATCTACAAGGAGTACGCTCGAGAGGTTCGGATCCCCGGCTTCCGCAAAGGGCACGTTCCTCGTCCATTCCTCGACAGCCGCTTCGGACGTGAGGTCTTCCTTGAGGAAGCTCGCGACGAACTCCAACGTACGTTTCTCCCGCTGGCGATCGATGAACTCGACCTGCGCCCGGTCACCCGGCCGGAGCTTCAGGTGGTCTCATTTGGCGAGGCGGAGCCGTTCGTGTTCCGGGCCAAGTTCGGGACGCTTCCGCAGCTTCACCTGCCGAGCCACGAGGGGCTTTCGATCACGGTTCCCCGACTGCCTCCGGTGTCGGAGGACGATGTGGTGCAGGCGCTGCACGAGGTGCAGAAGCAGTTTGCCGTGCTGGGCGAACGCGAAGGCGACACAGTCTCTGAAGGAGATCTCGTCCACGTGCAGTCCGGCGATCAGACGTGGGACGTCCGCGCGGCCGCCGACAACCCGATCACCCGGACGCTCGTGGGCGCAACGATCGGTCAGACAGTGCCCCTCGACGAAACCCTGCCCAGCGGCGAGCCGCTGAAGATGGATCTGGAGGTTTTGGGGCTACGACAGGTGGTGCTTCCGGAGATCGACGATGATCTGGCCAAGGATGCGGGGTTCGAAGACCTGACTGCGCTGAAGGCGGACATCGAGTCCGCCATCGCCCGTCGCCGAGAGGACGTGCAACGGCAACGAGTGGACGGCGCGCTGCTTGAGAAGCTGATGGAGACGCTGGTGATCCCGTTGCCCGAATCGTTTGTGGAGGACCTCGTGACCGACGAGGTCGATCGCGTTCGTCAGTCGATGGAGCAGCCCGACTCGCCTCACACCTTCTCGGAGTATCTTGAGCAACAGGGACAGACCGAGGAAGACGTTCGCCAGGAGATCAGGACATCAGTGGAGACTCGGATCCGTCAGGAGTTGGTCCTCGGCCAGTTGGCCGAAGATCTAGAGATCGTCCTCAGCGATGATGAGCTGACCCGGCTGGCGGAAGAGGACGCCGTCACCGCGGGAGAAGACCCCTTGAGGATGGTCGCCCGCCTCAAGGCCGAGGATCGGTGGGAGAGCTATCGTCAACGCAAGGTCAACGATCGCATCTTCGCCTCGTTGCGAGAGACTGCGGTCGTCAAGGAGGAAGAGGCATGAGCGCCCAGATCCCCTTTGTGATCGATCATACCGGTCACGCCGAACGATCGTACGACATCTACTCGCGGCTGTTGGAGGACCGGATCATCTTCCTGCGCGATGTCATCGACGATGACGTCGCCAACGTCGTGATCGCCCAGCTACTGTTTCTCGCCTCCAAGGATCCATCGAAGGACATCCGGCTCTACATCAACTCTCCAGGCGGCATGGTGACTGCAGGCCTCGCCATCTATGACACGATGCGGTTCGTGAAGTGTGACGTCGCCACCATCTGTATCGGACAGGCTGCCAGCATGGCCGCGGTCCTGTTGGCTGCGGGGGCCGAAGGCAAACGCTCCGCACTGCCCAACTCGCGTATCCTTCTGCATCAGGTACTCGGCGGTGCTCAGGGACAGGCATCCGACGTCAAGATCCAGACAGAGGAGCTGCTGCGAATCCGTGATCTGATCCTCAAGATCCTCTCGGAACACACGGGCAAATCGAAACGTGTTCTGCAGAAAGACACTGACCGAGACAAATACATGTCTGCGGAAGAGGCAATCGCCTACGGACTGATCGACCGAATCGTTCCCCCACGGGGGTAGTGGCAAGGCAGAAGACGAAGGCACGATCGGGGATTGCCCTCTCAAGAGGGTAGTCCCCGATCGACTCTCTTAGGCGTGCAGATGCTGCGCGGCCAGGAATGAAAGTCCCTTCTTCGTCAACGCAACAGCTGTCTCATTGAGGGCGTCGTGCTTGTCTAGGTAGTTGCGCTCCATCGCCGCCATCAAACCCTT
>CAZQHD010000044.1:0-14829 GCA_964593295.1 uncultured Thermotogae bacterium
GGGCCTTGGAGCGATGGCTGATCCGGTTCTTCTCCTCACGCGGCATCTCGGCCAGCGTTCGCCCCTCGCCATCGGGCAGGAACAGAGGATCGTACCCGAAGCCGCCCGTTCCTCGAACAGCATCCGTAATCGTTCCGGAAAGCACGCCGCTGCTGGCGAACACCTGACCGTCCGGCAGGTAGAGAACGGCCACCGTGATAAAGCGCGCCGTCCGGTCCGTCTGCCCTTCCAGTCGACTCAGCAAGCGAGCGTTGTTCTTGGAGGCGTCGCTCCGAGCCCCCGCATAGCGCGCTGAACGCACGCCGGGCTCACCCTGTAATGCAGAGACTTCCAGTCCTGAGTCCTCCGACAACGAGGGAAGCCCGGTCTGGCGACACACGGCCCGGGCCTTGATCCACGCATTCTCGAGGAACGTGGCTCCCGTCTCGTCTGCGCCCTGAAACAGTGTGTCCTCATGCGTGAGCAGGATCAACCCGGGAACGCTCCGAAGAAGCGTCACAGCTTCTTCGATCTTTCCCGGATTGTGGGTTCCCAGCACGACGCGACGCATTTCGGTTAAGGCGAACGTCCTGTGAAGATCGTCTGAGAATTCATGGCGCCGTGGGTCCTCGCGCACCCTGCGCGATCATGATCCGTATGGGACACGTTCCGGGCGGCTACCCTGAGGAATTGCACAGTCTAGAAGACCGACAGAATCGCTCCAAGCGAAAGGAAGACCGTCGCCAAGGCAACCGTGAGGGTACGCTTGGGGTCTTTGACCTCATCGCGGCCAAAGACCGTGCTGGACATTCCCGCGCCGAAGGCTCCACCCATACCGGAGTGTTCGCTCATCTGCAGGAGAACAAGCCCCATCAACGCGAAGCAGTTCAGGAAGAACAGTACTTCGAGAATCCGCTGTACAATAAGCATAGATCGTCGGTCCTTTCTACGAGCTCCTCGTCAAGGCGAGAGCGAAGGGGAGTATAGCACAATGAGGCGGGTCGCTCAACGCCCTAAAGGAAGTAAGGTTGCGCCTGTTCATCGCGTGTCGTAAGCTGCACAAACCGTTGGAAGGTGAGGTCGTCGCACCGTGCGTAAGTATGTGTTTGTGACCGGAGGTGTCCTTTCGGGGCTCGGCAAGGGCGTCATCTCCTCTTCGATCGGGCTGCTGCTCAAGCTTCAGGGCTACCGAGTCAGTCTGCAGAAGATCGACCCATATGTGAACGTCGATGCGGGAACGATGAATCCGTATGAACATGGCGAGGTGTTCGTCACCCAAGACGGTAAGGAGACAGATCTAGACATCGGACGCTACGAGCGCTTTCTCAATGAACCGCTCACCGCGTCCAACTACCTTACCACAGGCCAGGTCTACTGGAATGTCATCCGGAAGGAACGGGCGGGAGCGTACTTGGGGGAGACGGTCCAGATCATCCCCCACATCACCGACGAGATTCAACGGCTGATCCGCCTTCCCTTGGAGGAGACCGAAGCGGAGATCGGTGTCATCGAAATCGGAGGCACCGTCGGAGACATCGAGAGTCTTCCGTTCCTGGAGGCGCTTCGTCAGATGAAGGATGAGCTTCCTCGCCAAGACACGTTCTTCGTTCACGTGACACTCCTGCCGCGCCTCTCGAGCTCAGGAGAGTTGAAGACCAAGCCGACCCAGCACTCAGTCAAGGAGCTTCGCGCCATCGGGATCCAACCCAACGCCATCATCACACGGTCCGATCACCCACTGCCTGAGTCGGTGAAACGGAAGATCTCTCTCTTCTGTGACGTCCCTCTCCAGAGCGTGGTCGATGACCCCGATCTCCCTTCAATCTACCACGCGCCTGTGACCATGTCGGAGCACGAACTCCACCATCGGATCGCCGAAGGACTGGGAATCGAGACCCATCCCATCGACCTTCGTGACTGGAGACGGCGCATCCGATCATTGGAGCATCCAGCACATCGGATTCGTGTCGGCATCGTCGGCAAGTACATCGAGCTCAGAGACTCCTACATCAGCATCGCCGAGTCACTCCTGCACGCATCCGCCCAGGAAGGCATCGGCGTCGAGATCTCATGGATCGCCGCTGACGATCTCCATCACGGAGATGTCGCCCGTGTGCTGGCCGGACTTCACGGCATCCTGATCCCCGGAGGATTCGGACACCGAGGCATCGAAGGCAAGCTGGAAGCCGTAGAGTATGCTCGAACCCATCGTGTTCCCTACTTCGGCCTCTGTCTGGGGCTTCAGTGCGCAGTCATCGAGTTCGCGCGCAATGTCTTGGGTTGGCACGACGCCAGCACAACGGAGATCGATCCGCTCTCGTCACATCCCGTCATCGCGCTACTGGAGGAGCAGATCTCGATCACACAGAAGGGGGCCAGCATGCGCCTCGGAAGCTATGAAACCCGACTGGTGCCGGGCAGCCTCAGTCACCGTTGCTACGAAGCGGAAAGCATCGTGGAACGGCACCGACACCGATACGAGCTCAACCCGTCCTTCCGCCAGGCCCTTGAGTCCGCCGGCCTTCACGTCACCGGGACCTCACCGGACGGAGCCCTCGCAGAGATCGTTGAGATCAAGGATCATCCGTGGTTCCTGGCCGTGCAGTTCCATCCGGAGTTTTCGTCTCGGTTTCTCTCCCCCCATCCGCTGTTCTGCAGCTACCTAAGAGCATGCCTCGAAGAGCATCTGTCCTCATCTTCCTCCTGATCCTGCTGGCCGGAGGGCTGACGTGGTTAATCCGTCGTCCCCTCCCGGTCGATCCCCTTCCCTTACAAGCCACAGACATGCGGCTTTCGGGATATCGTTCCGATGGCTCCCTCGCGTGGGCAATCCGGGCAGAGGCGGCCTCAATGCGGGACAACAAGGAGTCCCTTCAAGGCGTCACGGTCACGCACCATCCCGAGCAACTCGAACCCCTGACGATCGTGGCGGAGTCCCTGGTCCGCGGATCCGGAGGAAGCACACTCTCGGGAGGCGTTCGGATCGTGCAGGCAGAGCAACTCGCCGTGGAGTCCGAGACACTCTACTGGGACGATCGAAACCAGATCCTCGAGGCCGGCGCAGTGGTCGTCACGCGGGGAAGTCTCTCCGTTGAGGCGGGTGCGCTGCACCATGACCTCCGACAGGGAGTCACGCTGCTCTCCCGAGGCGTCCTTGCGGAGATGGAGTACGAGACCGTAATGCATCGAGCCCTCTCGGACACCGCGGAGGCTGATCCAGATCGCTTCGTGCTTCGCGGGAATGTCTCGGTGGAAAACGACAACGGGGACGTCTACCGGGCCGACCGGCTCGAGGCCTCCGGAGACGCGACGGACATCGCCCTGTACGGAGATGTCACCGGACACTGGTCGTCCGGCGCATTCACCGCAGAGACCCTGCGAATGGAGTCTTCAGGACTTACGCTCCAAGGGCGCGTCACCCTCGACCTTGAGTTGACCTCGCAGGAGGCTCCCCATGACGCTTGAAGCGCGCAACCTGGCGAAGTCATATCGAGGCAAGCCGGTGGTCTGTGAACTGTCTTTGTCCGTTCGTCGAGGAGAGATCGTGGGGCTGCTCGGTCCGAACGGCGCCGGCAAGACCACGATGTTCTACATGATGATCGGGTTCATCTCCGCGGACGGCGGCACCGTGTGGCTTGACGAAGAGGACATCTCGACCCTCCCGTTCTTCCGCCGGGCTCGATTGGGCATCGGGTACTTGCCGCAAGAGCCGTCGGTCTTCGCTCAGGCCACCGTGGCCGAGAACATGGATCTCACCATGGAGTGGAACCGGGGACAAGGGATCGACCCGGCACGACGAGATCAGCTCTTGGACGAATTTGGGCTGCTGCCTCTTGCCCGCCAGCCGGCCCGCACCTTGTCCTCTGGAGAGCGCCGTCGGTTGGAGATCGCGCGAACGCTGGCCACATCTCCGAGCCATGTTCTGCTCGACGAACCGTTCTCGGGTATCGACCCGATCTCGATCGCCGATCTACAGAACGAGATCCTCCAACTGCGCGCTCGGAAGATCGGCGTGGTCATCACCGACCACAATGTGCGCGACACGCTTTCCATCACGGACTTCGCTCTGTTGATCGATCGGGGGTGTCTGATCTCCCGGGGATCGCCTCAGGAGATTGTCCAGGACCCGGAGGCTCGTCGGGTCTACTTGGGCGAAGGGTTCCGCCCCTGAGGCGAAAGGGCGGACCGTGCGTACAACCGTGATCGCCAGATCATCACTCCGAAGGCAAGGATGAATGCCAAGCTGATGGCATGTGCGGCCCGAAACGCTCCCACGGTCGTCTCGTACACCGATCCATCCGCCAAGGTTCTCTCGACGAGCCGAAGCCGCCCGAGCCAGAGGCTGTCTGCGCGGGTGAAGCTGACGATCGATCGCACCACAGCGTACAGGATGAAGTACAAGGCAGTGGAGAATCCATCGCGAAACCCCTTCTTCCGAACGCTCCATAGGACGGCGAAGACTCCTAGATTGAGCACCATCTCGTAGAGCATGGAAGGATGCGTCGCCATGCCTGGGAACGCCGACCCCGCGGGTGACTCCAACGGGAAGCGAAGTCCCCACGGAGCGTTCGTGGGCAGACCGAACGCATCCCCGTTGGTGAAGTTCCCGATGCGCCCGATCGCCTGTCCCAAAATGAGGCTGGGGGCGAGCGCATCGGTGAGCTTCCAGAATCGAACCCCCTTGCGGCGTGAGAAGAGGAATACGGAGATGATCCCGGCAAGAACGCCGCCATGGATCGCCAGACCTCCCTCCCACAGTTTCACGATATCGATCAGGTGCTCGCCGTAGTGATCCCAGCGGAAGAGCACGTAGTATAGGCGCGCCCCGACAATGGCCGCCGGCACGGTCCAGAGGAGCAGATCCAACAGATCATCGGTGGACAGGCCTAGACGTTTGCGCATAGCCTCATGCTTCAGAAGGGCAAACCCGATCGCGATCGCCAGAACATACATCAGTCCGTAGTAACGGATCGTGAGCGGGCCCACTTGGAGAAAGACCGGGTGCATGCATCCCCCTTCCATCACGGTATGATACCGAGATATGTCCCGTCTGACACACCGCGAGACCCTGCTGTCGCTCCTTTCGGGAGCGCTGACCGCCTTGGCGATGCCGGGGATCGGACTTGTCCCTGTGGTCGCTGTCTCGTTGATCCCGCTGATGGTGGTGCTCCAGCGACGGAGAGGGTTCTTGCCGGGCCTCCTGTTCGGCATCGCGCTGCTGGCCATCGACCTGAGATGGATGGTCCGCCTCGCTCGCTTTTACCCCGTGGCAATCGCCGGATATGTAGCTCTGGTACTGTACTTTGCCCTCGGGTACGGCGTCCTGGGCGTGATTGTCACGTGGAGACAGCGCTCTGCGGTCTGGACATGGATGGTCCTCGCACCGTGTCTGTTCATCCTGCTTGAGTTCACACGCTCCCTTGGACCTCTGGGGTTCGGATTCTCCACATGGTTCAGCACGCTCCACACGGTTCCATGGTTGATCCAGTCAGCATCCATCTTCGGCCCTTGGTTCCTCACCGGCGTCCTCGTCGCCATCAACGGCGGCTTCTATCTCGCCGCGAGCCACAGGAGACCCCGTCTCGCGCTGATGTCCTGCGGTCTGATCCTCATCCTGGTCGCCTTCCAATGGGTCCCATTGGGTCAAGACGAGCGAAGGCCCGTGCACGTGGCCGTGGTCTCCTCAACCGTTGATCAGAGCGTCAAGCTGGATGCCCGGAACCTGTCCCGGCTGACCGAGCGGTATCTGGACCTTGGACGACAGGCGGTGAACCTGAACCCCGATCTCATCGTCTTCCCGGAGTCGATCCTCCCGGCGTACCTCTTGCGCGACCCGGTGCTGACCGATGCCTTCTCCACGCTCGCGCGCGAAGGAAGCACACAACTTCTTGTGGGAACCGGAGATTTCCGAGGACGACAGATCTACAACACCGTGGCACTCTTCTCTCCATCGGGAGAGATCGTCGGGACCTACGAGATGGTCCGACCCGTGCCGTTCGGAGAGGTCATCCCAGGCAGGTCCCTGCTTGAGCGGCTCGGATTGGGCCCATGGCTCCGCTCTTTTCTCCCCATGGATCTGACGCGCGGCACTGAGTATGCGCCCGTTGAGGGCTGGGGAACCCCAATCTGTTATGAGATCACCTTTCCCTTCCCGTCCCGAGAGATGGTTCTGTGCGGGGCGGAGGCGTTGATCACCGTGGCCAACGATGCATGGTTCGATGGGAGCTCCGCGGTGGAGGCGCACTTCGCCTCGGCGGTCTTCCGAGCGGTGGAGACCCGCCGATGGGTGATCCAGTCGGCGAACGGGGGCATCTCGGGAATCATTCGTCCAGACGGTCGGATCACGATATCCAGCCGCGAGGAACGAGTCATCTCAGGCACCATCGAGCGGTCCTCAAGCCGCTCCCTCTATACACGGTGGGGAGACGCGGGCTTGATCGGTACAAGCGTTCTTCTGGTGGTGATCTCGATGCTGCTACGAGCGATGACCCGACATCAGAAGAAAGGGGGCAGGCGTCGAGTGCCTGCCCCCTGAAGCACCTACCCCCACGAATCCTCAGCGCTGCCGGGATGTTGGTGAAACGTTGTGCCCGTTGTGCGTGAGCTGAGTAACGAGGCCCGTGGAGAACACCACCTTGAAGATCTGGAACTGCCCCCCAGAGTCTACGCGGACGAAGCAGATGCCGCTTCCGTCCTCGAGCCAATAAGGACAGAACTCGTCATCATCCGTCGTCACGGAGACGCTCGTGACTCCCAGGCTGTCCACGTAGTTCTGGAGCGGAACCGCGCCGGTTCCATCGGCGTTCATCACGTAGATGTCGATGATTCCCCCCGGGGTTCGCTCGCGGGAGAACGCAATCATGCTCCCGTCTGGAGACCATGCGGGACGAGAGATCCCGGCATCAGCAGGAAGCCCGAGGTTCGTGTTCAGGACCCCTGCCAACGGAGGAGAGGCGTCGCCGTCCCGTCCGGAGGAATCGTAGAGCTCGTAGGCACTTCCCAGCGATGCATCCCACATCCACAGAGCGCTTCCTCCCGTCGCTGTCTTGTCGGAGACGAAGACAACGTCCTCGTTGACCGGGGAGTACACGGGTGCAATCGCCCAGGAGGGGGTCTGCGTAGTGAGCTGGAGCTGCGATCCCCCGGAGGCGGTCATGGTGAACAGCTCCCAAGACTCGTCGGACGTCCCGTCGGGGGCGTTCGATGCGTACACCAGGGACGACCCATCGCGTGACCAGCTCGGTTGAATCTGGTTGGACTGAGTCTGTACAGTCAACGGGTTCAGACTTCCTCCGGTGACTGTCATCGTCCAGATGTTCCAGCTCGTGCCGTCCTCGGAGGCGAAGGCAATCCGATCTCGGGTGCCTCGAATCAGATCGGGGAACAGATCATCGTGGATCGAGTTTCGAACGGCGCCCTGATCGGTCCCGTCGCCCATCATGCGGTAGATGTCGTAGTCCGGTCCACGCCGCGTGGTGAACGTAATCATCACCGGGCCGACCGTCACCACTGCGTTGGCCATTCCGATGCGTCCATCGTTGTCCGTGACGGTGAGCACCACATTGTAAGCTCCGTCAGCCGTGTAGGCGTGAGTGATCACATCGTCGACATCCGTTCCCGTCGTCGGAGCGGATCCGTCTCCGAAATCCAGAGCGTAGGAGACGATGGTGCCGTCAGGATCGTTCGACCCACTGATGTCGAAGGTCGCCGTCACCGGGACCTCCTGGTCCCCTGCCGTATCAACGACGAGCAACGCAATCGGGGCCTGCCCGAAGAAGCCGCGACAGGCAGACAACCCCAGTGTCAGAACTGATCCCAAGAGCACCGCCATCGCAATCCTCCGGGTTCTTCGGCCCGCTATGGCTCGTATCGCGGACATCTCATAGACCTCCTTCAAGTGCCAGTCTTCAGAAGCAAGCGGTTGGCAGGGCCGTCGAACGGCCCGACACAGTCTAGACGGAGCGTTCGAAGCTCCCGCGGACGGGGGGCGCTTGCGCTCAGGGGGTTCGTCTCGCGGTCGGGTGATCAATGTCATGCCGAAACCCAGCTGGGAAAACCGTGTATATTGGGCAGACCGAGGAGGCAAGTCGAACGTGTACCACGTGCAAGATGAGGTGACCCTCTTGAGAGCTTCACTGCAAGGAGATACCGGAGCCTGGGGTGAGATGATCACCCGGTACAAAGATGCTGTGTTCGGTCTGTGTCTCGGGTTCATGCGAAATCGAGCCGATGCGGAGGACCTCGCCCAGGATGCATTCATCCGCGCGTACATTAATCTACGCAAATACGATCTGGAACGGCGGTTCTCCACGTGGCTGTTCACCATCGCAGCCAATCTCTGCCGAAACCAGCTTCGGTATCGGAAGAACCACCCGTCCGTCGAGGAGAGGGAGTCAATGCGCGGAGGTTCCGATCCTGCGGTCGTCACTCAATTGGAGGCCCGAAAGGAGCAGGTTCGTCAGGCTCTGGCTGCCTTGCCGTACAGCTACCGGGCTCCTTTGGTCCTTCGGTTCTACAACGACCTGCCGTATCAGGAGATCTCCCAGATCCTCTCCATTCCTGAAGGAACGGTCAAGACACGGATTCATCGGGGGAAGGACATGCTGAAGAAACTGGTCGGAGAAGGAGCGTGAGACAGGATGAAGGATGATGCGCTTGAGATCCTGTTGCGGGACACGCTGAGAGACGATGTCGCCGCAGCACGAGAGAACCTCGATGGGATGGAGAAGCGGATTCTCCTTCGTCTCGGGGATCGACACCCACACGTGCGCTGGTCGGCATGGTGGCGGCAGATGCTCGCCCCGTCCCGAAGCGCTCGATGGGCCCAACTGGCGGTGGTGACCGCAACCGCTGCCGTCTTTCTGTTAGTGGGCGTCTCTCTTTCCGAGCGAACGCTCTCCCCTGAGTCGGTCCCCACCCTTTCTCTGCAATCGGACCGATGTTCCGACGGCACGCATGAGGTCCTCTTCGTTCTGCCCGCGCTGGATGCGGGGAGCGTCAATGTCGTCGGCAACTTCAACAACTGGGAGGGCACGCCGCTGTCGGATCCGAACGGAGATGGCATCTGGACCGCACGAGTGAACCTCACGCCAGGGCGATACGAGTACGCGTTCATCATCGACGGACGATGGTGGGGGCAGGATCCTCTCGCCGACGAGTACATTCGAAGCTTTGGAGAGTACAGCTCGGTTCGCTATGTCGGACGAGGAGGTGATGACGCATGACCGTTCGGGCCACCGTTCGAGCCACCGCCGCTGGAGTTCTTCTCCTCCTGGCTGCGTGGACCGTGACGGCAAGCGTGGATCTCGCAGAGTACGAACGGATCCTCCGCTCCATGCCGGTATCCAATCCCGAGGATGTCCTGTCGAAGCTCACGCTGGGGATGACGCACGATGACTTCCCGGTCGAGCCGATGATGCACTTGCTGATGAGGCTGCATGCTCTTCCGGCACCGGCTCCAGAAAAGGATGCGGTCCTGTCGGTCTTCGTTCAGGCGCTCTTCGAAGATCTGCCGATCCAAGGACTGGTCAGCAAGGGATTGGAGGGACTGGCCCGCGGGGTCCCCCTTCCGCAAATTCACCAAGATCTCTCGGCCCGAAAGCACCTTCTGGTCGAGACACGCGTGGTCCTCACGTCGAAGGGCATCGTGATCGTCGTAGACGACGGGGGAGACTTGATGCCCTCAACGGTGCCCTCACAACGCTTTCGTCAGCTCTTGATCCATGTCTCTGAGCCGATCGCGGACTTTCTGGCCGGCGGAGGAGATCCTCACGAAGAGCGCCATCTCCTCTACCTGGAGGTCGAGACCCGACTGACCTTGCTCAAGGACGTCACCCTGTCACCAGAGGACGTCTTCATGGTTCTTTCACGAATTGATCCTTCGGATGTCACACAGATCGCGCTGGCTGCCCAACGGTAGTACAGCACAAAGCACAGAATGATGCACAAGGAGGCGAAGATGAAAGGGACATTGCGCCAACTCGGATGGGTCGGACTCCTGCTGATCTCGTTCGTTGCATTCACCGCATGGAGTCAGGAAACCGTCGTTCCGTTGGGGATCATCCCATCTCCACCTGAGAGCAGCGAACTCGAAGTAAGAATCTGGGTCGACAAGGGCGCGTATCAGGTCGGAGAGCAGGTTCAGATCCGGTACAGCGTCAACAAGCCCGCCTACATCTACATATGGGACATTCAGCCGGATGGAGTTGCCGTTCGACTGTTCCCCTATGCCTCATCGGCCGGACCGCAGACCCCGGTTCAACCGGGAGAGCACGTTCTTTCTCCCCCGCCCGGCAACTCCGCGTGGGTCATCGCCCCTCCGACGGGAACAGAGTATCTGCAGATCCTGGCGACCACATCGCCGGTGAACCCGTTTGCGTTCTTCTCCTCGGATCCCGCACAGTTCCAGGCGCAGATCCAGGCACAGATCCTGGGGGTTCTTCCTGCGTCGGAGCAGAGTTGGGATTTCACCTCATTCGAGATCACAGACAGCGCGCCTCCGTCCTACGCCACGCTGAACATCACCTCCTCGCCCTCCGGGGCGTCGGTGTACGTCGACGGAACGTATGTCGGGTATACCCCGCGCACGGTGTTCGTGCCCCAGGGGCTTCGACGCGTCACCATCAGCAAGTCCGGATACTCCACATGGCAGGCCATCTACCTGCTCATCGGCGGCGGGGCTCGCACCATCCATGCACCGCTCAACCCGATCACACCGGCCAACACGCCTCCGGTGGCGAGCTTCTCCTTCAATCCGGCGAACCCAGCTCCCGCTGCGTGGATTCAATTCGACGGGTCTGCGTCCTCTGACCCGGACGGAACGATCGCCGGTTACGCCTGGAACCTCGGGGACGGGACCACGCGATCCGGTAGTGCGGTATGGCATCAATATGCATCGGCGGGAAGCTACATCGTGACCCTCACCGTGACCGACAACGAGGGGGCAACCAACACGATGACGCAGGCCGTCCAGGTCGGCACGGCCAACCAGCCGCCCACGGCCGCGTTCTCGTACTCGCCGGCCTCCCCGGGCGTCAACGCGTGGATCCAGTTCGACGGCTCTGCGTCGTCAGACCCGGATGGAACCATCACCAGCCACTCTTGGACTCTTGGGGATGGGAGCAGCCGTTCGGGCAGTGTCGTCTGGCATCGGTTCACCGCGCCCGGAAGCTACACCGTGACGTTGACGGTCACCGACGACGACGGCGCCACCCACAGCACATCGAAGCTCGTCCGAGTGGGCCCCACCAACCAGTCCCCCACGGCTGCATTCTCGTACTCGCCGGCCTCCCCGGGCGTCAACGCGTGGATCCAGTTCGACGGCTCTGCGTCATCGGATCCGGACGGAACGATCACCAGCTACTCCTGGAACCTGGGAGATGGAACGACCCGATCCGGCACTGTGGCATGGCATCAGTACGCTTCTTCGGGAGCATACACCGTGACCCTCACCGTCACGGACAACGAGGGGGCCTCCCACAGCACGTCGAAGACTGTTCAGGTAGGCAGTCCTCAGCAAACGCCGGTGGCCCAGTTCACCTTCTCTCCACCGAACCCCGTGATGGGGCAGGCGGTCTCGTTTGACGCAACGTCATCCAATGATCCAGACGGGGTCATCGTGGAGTATCGATGGGACCTGGATGGAGATGGCGTCGATGACACGTTCAACCCAACCACGCAGGCAATCTACCTCTCTCCCGGGGTTCGGACGGTACGGCTGACGGTCGTGGACAACGATGGCCTCTCGTCGACGGCGACACAGGCCGTGACCGTCTCCCCGTCAGGAGGCGTCGCAGGCGAACCGCCCATGGGCAACACGCCGGGTGTGTTCGTGTGGGGAACCGATTCCTGGCATCTCACGGTGAACGCGGGATCCGGATGGACGGCCCCTCGCGGGTATCGGCTGGAGATTCGATCAAACCGGTCGTTCCAGAGCATCAACCAGTCGTCCACGGTCGTCCCCCTGGGAATCCTTCCCCAACCGATCGATGGGGGCAAGACCCTCGTGTTCGAGGGCACGATTCAGAGTGGACGTGTAGACTACGAGTTCCGCATACCGGACTCCAGCAGCCTCTGGATGAAGCTTGAGTACGACATCAACGGAGACGGGATCTTGGACACCTCGTCGAGCTTCGTTTACCTACGATCCTCGATGGTTCGTCCCCCGGTGTCCCCGTTCGTGGTCGGCCTTCCCGCGGGAAGCAGTGCGGAACTGACACCCAGCCTAAATTTCCGGGTCGGCTCCGCCGTGTTCTACACCGAAACCTCCCAGTTCGTGTACTGGCTGACGACGATCTCGAATCTGGAAGCGCTGTAAAGCGAACAGACTCGATGGACCCTCGGAGGGGGAGCGCTCCTTGAAGAAGGAGCGCTCCCCTATTGCTGTTGCCGTCCCCTCCTCTCCAACGGTAAGATACCCTCGTCATGGAACCGCGAAACCTGTCCGTCGACTGGAAGCTGGAGCAACCCTCGATCCAGCGAGAATCCTTCTTCGGAGGATTCTCCTTCTCAGCGTATGATGCTGTTTTTGTCGATCCGCTCGCGCTGAGCCGGTTCTGGACACAGGAGATCGGTGTAGGACCGGACGGCAGTCGAAGAACCGATGGTCTTCGAGATCATGGGATGGGACAAACGTTGCTATCGTGGATGTCCAAGCGGCGCGCCGAGACGGAGGACCTTCTCAAGCAAGCGGGCGGGATCGTGGTCTGTCGCCTTCGCTCGCGCGGCGATCCCCTGTCTGTGGCCATGGGAGACCGGCTCGTCGAGCACATCGATCGATACAGCTGGCTTCCGAGTGTTGCCCTGGTGGACCGCCACCATCAGTTCGTGTTCCCCTCCAACGGTCGGTTCGTCCCTCGCAGAGGACGGGATGTGCTGCTTCAGGCCTCGGACAGCCCGTTCCTCGAGTACCTCGATCGGTTTCGAGAGAAGTTCGTGTATGAGGCCGTCTACCAGGATCTTCTCTCGACGCCGATCGAACGGTTCGCCACCGTGCTCGCGCGCAATCGTGTAGGAGATGTTCTCGCGGTGGAGATCCCGTTTGAGGAAGGAAGGCTGATCCTCGTTCCGCCCACCGAGGGCGTTCCCGCGGCGACGGAAGCCGCTATCCTACTGGAGTCTGTGCAGGCCATGGTGGATCGGCCCGTCTTCTCCGCTCTGCCCGACTGGCTTCCGTCCTATCCCCTGCCCGGAGAGGACGAGCTGAACGATGAGATCGAGCGGTTGGACGCTCGGAGGACCTCTCTGAACGAAAAGTTGGAGGAACTCCGAGGCCGATGGGCGGAGATCACTCGATACAAGCGGATCCTCTACGCGAAGGGCCGCTTTGCCTTCCTGCCCGCCGTGGCGGATGCGTTTCGCGTTTTGGGGTTCGACGTGCAAAGCGAGGACACTGACCTGCTGTTGCAGTCCTCAGAAGGCGACGCCGTGGTCGTCGTCGCCTCGGCCGAAGGAGCGAAGGTCGAGCTTCCTGCGTACCGCCATTTGCTGCAGCGCGTCGATCAGTCCGTGACCGACGGAGATGGCCGTCGGAAAGGGATTCTGGTGGTCAGCGGATCGCGCGATCTTGATCCGAAACGGCGAGGCGCGCAGTTCTCCGAGGGGGTCCTGCGTGGATGCCTCGACCAGGGATACTGCCTGCTGAGCGGGTATCACCTGTTCCATCTCGTCCAAGACGCTCTGACATCGAAGCGGAAGGATCACGCCAAGACACGTCGCCTGCTCATCGAGTGCGAAGGCGAGTTCCGTGGCGTGGAGGGTTCGTGACCTGGACTGTTCTCGTCAGCCTCTCTCTTCTGCCCGTCAGTGCCGTCGCCTGCTACGGATATGCCCGCTGGATGAGGGCTCGTGCCTTCGGCCAGCACATTCGGGCATGCGGTCCTCAGCTGCATCACACCAAGGCCGGAACCCCCACAGCAGGAGGCACCGTGATTCTGCTTCTTTGGGGCACCGCGATCATCGTTCTGGGGCTACTGCGCGGATGGCCGACCCACGCGGGGTTTGTCGTCGCCTGCAGTTTGGGATTCGGCAGTCTGGGCTTGCTCGATGATCTTCTCAGCTACTGCCGGAGGCAGTCGGATGGGCTGACCGGTGGGCAGAAGATCTTGGGGGGAACCCTTATCGCCCTGGCTGTCATCTCCGCACATCGGGAGATTCTACTCGTTCCTCAGGCAATCCCCTTCTCCGAACTCCCGCTCCTCCTTCCCGCCTCCGGCGCGGCCCTCCTTTGCTGGATGGTGCTTCTCTCGACCACCAACAGCGCGAACCTTACCGACGGGTTGGATGGCCTGGCCGGCGGTGTCTCTCTCCTCTCCTTGGGAGGACTTCTCGTGCTCTCTCCTCATCCGGATACCGTGGTCCTGATCCTCCCCCTCCTAACCATTCTGCTCGGGTTCCTTTGGCTCAACGTCTACCCAGCTCGCCTCTTCCTCGGAGACATCGGATCGTTCGGGTTGGGCGGCGCACTCGGCGCACTGGCGTGGATCCACGGGGCAGCACTGTTGTTACCCTTGCTGGCGGGCATCTTCGTGTTGGAGGCAACCTCGGTCATGGTTCAGGTGGTGACGCTCCGTCTCACCGGGCGACGGCTTCTGAAGATGGCACCTCTACATCATCACTTCGAGGACTCGCGACGAGGTGAAGACTGTGTGCACTGGATCCCGGGGACCCGCTGGCCGGAGATGACCGTGACGGCCCGCTTTCTCCTTCTTGAGGCGGGGTTTGTCCTTCTAGCTCTGTGGGCGGGAGGCGTGTTCGGATAGGAGGATGATTCTGCCTTCTCCACGTCATGGGAGAGGCTGTGCCGGAGGTGGGACTTGAACCCACACGAGGGGTGAACCTCACAGGATCCTG
>CAZQHD010000045.1:0-14729 GCA_964593295.1 uncultured Thermotogae bacterium
ATCACCGATCACATCAACATGATCGGGCAGAACCCACTTCGCGGGGAGAACCTGGGCTTTCTGGGGCCACGGTTTCCGGACCTATCGACAGCCTACACGCCCGCGCTTCGAGTCCTGGCGCAGACGGTCGCCGCGTCGCTGGGCATCCCGCTCAAGCAAGGGATCTACCTTGCTGCGCCCGGACCCTCGTACGAGACGCCGGCGGAGATCCGCGCGTTCGCATCCCTGGGCGCGGACTTGGTGGGAATGTCGACCGTTCCGGAGGTCATTGCGGCCGCGCATGCGGGCCTGAAGGTTCTCGGGCTTTCCTTGGCCACGAACTTGGCCGCAGGGATCGATCCGGAGGCCACCCTCACGCACCAAGAGGTCATCGAGATGACGAAGCGCCGGGGAGACGAAGTGCGGCGGCTCCTGTGGGGACTGCTTGAAGCGTGGCCCGCGGACGGCTCGTTGACGACGTCGACGCGTTGATTCCTCTTTGCCCACCGGTATAATGGCGCCGCCGTTCGGGGCGTCTTGCGTTGCCTCGTTCGGCAAATTGCCCAGCATGAGCAGGAGGTTGCCTCATGGCCAACACGTCCACACTGAACCCATTTGAGATCGCACAGCGACAGCTGGATATGGCTGCCGAGAAGTTGAGCCTAGACCCACAGATCACGTCGGTGCTTCGAGAGCCGATGCGCACGTATATCCTCAACTTTCCCGTCCGAATGGACGACGGCTCCATCCGTGTCTTCCGTGGCTATCGAGTTCAGTACAACGATGCGCGAGGTCCATGCAAGGGAGGTCTGCGGTTCCATCCGGACGAGACGCTGGATGACGTCAAGGCCCTGGCGGCATGGATGACCTGGAAGTGCGCCGTGGCGGACCTGCCTCTGGGCGGGGGAAAGGGTGGAGTCGTCGTTGATCCCGCCAGCCTGACCCCCGGTGAGAAGGAACGTGTCTGTCGAGGATGGATCGATCAGATGTGGAAGAACATCGGACCGCGGATGGACATTCCGGCACCCGATGTCGGATCGACCGCCCAGATGATGGGCTGGATGATGGATGAGTACAGCAAGCGCATGGGCGAGTACACGCCTGGCGTGATCACCGGCAAGGCGGTGGGCGCCGGAGGTTCGCTGGGCCGAACCGCCGCCACTGGGTTTGGTGTTGTGGTGACCATCCGCGAGGCACTTCAAGCGCTCGGCATCGACTCGACGAAGTCCACGGCGGCCATTCAAGGGTTCGGCAATGTCGCGCAGTACGCCGGGGCGCTGTTCCAGAGCATGCTCGGAGGCGCTGTACTGTGCGTCTCCTGCTGGGATCGCGAGGACAGGGCAGCCTATACGTTCCTCAAGGACGGTGGGGTAGACATCGAGTTCCTTCGCTCGATCACCGATCAGTATGGAACCATCGACAAGACGCAAGCCAAGAGCGCGGGGTACGCGATCGAACCGGGGGATGCCTGGCTGTTCCAGAAGGCCACCGTGCTGATTCCTGCGGCGCTGGGCAACGCGATCACGGCCGAGAACGCAGCCGGCATTCAGCCGACCGTGAAGGTCATCGCTGAGGGAGCCAATGGGCCGACGGTGCCGGAGGCCGAACCGCTCCTGGCCGAGCGCGGCATCTATGTGATCCCTGACTTCCTCTGCAACGCAGGCGGGGTCACCTGCTCCTACTTCGAACAGGTTCAGAATGACATGAACTTCTACTGGAGTGAGGAGGAAGTCAACGTGCGGCTGGACCAGAAGATGACAACGGCATTCCATGCTGTGCATCAGATGGCGGAGCGGCTTCAGGTGGACACGCGGATTGCGGCCTACATGGTGGCGATCGACCGTGTGGCCACCGCGATGCAGACACGCGGGTGGATCTAGCGACAGACGACGCGAACGCCAAGGCGGACCGCTCGTCTTCGCCTCGGTTAGAGACGAGCGGTCCGCCTCTATCCATCTGTGAAGAGGCGGCAGCCGCGAGCCCACGCTCGACCGGATTCGGATCCCCCATGCGGGCCTCTCGTGTCCTTGACGTGCGGGACCCGCTTCGTTACCTTTGCAGTCGCTCAATCTTCAGTGTTTGCTCACCGATCCAGGGAAGGATGTTGTTGGACATGCCGATGTACCGGTATACATGCAGTGCGTGCGGGCACGAGTTCCGCATGCTCCACACGGAAGGTCTCCCGGAAGACGTGATCTGTCCGTCGTGCCAGAGCACCGATACCGAGCGCCGTCTTCCCCGTGTGGCCGTGCAATTCAAGGGGAGCGGTTACTACAAGACCGATCGAGCCGGCAGGTCATCCAAGGTCGGCACGAAGGGATCCACGGATGACGGTGGCACTCCGGAGCCGGCAGCACCCTCGGTCAAGGAGTCCTCTTCGTCGTCCACCGATTCCTGAACAGCGGCGGATCCGGCGGTTCCTCGGAGGGACAATGCCCAGGGTTTCTTTGACCCGGGATGGACGCGCCGCGAGCCGACCGGCCGATTCCGGCGAGGTCATCCTCTATCTGTGGTGAGCCAGCGATGCGCTGCACGGTCGGTGGGCGCCACTGATCGCCGGCGAACGTCCCCTCTTCAGCGATCGGGGGGATGAGGGAGAAAGGAGCCACCGTGCTGTTCGATGAGGGACGGATCGGAACGCTGATGCTGAAGAATCGCCTGATTCGATCGGCGACCGCTGAGGGTCTGGCCGACGGGGCGGGGACTCCGCGCCCGTCCTTGGCCCGGATGTACGAGGTACTTGCCCGTGGCGGTGTGGGGATGATCATCTCGGGGCACATGGGCGTTCATCGCTCCGGAAAGGCGCACCCCGGGATGACTATGGTGGATACCGAGGAGGTCATCCCGGCGTTGGCGGAGCTGGCCGATGCAGTCCACCTCCACGGAGGCCTGCTGGCAGCCCAGATCAACCACGCAGGCCGACAGGCGAGGCGGGGGATCGTTGACGATCCGGTAGGGCCGTCCGACCTCCCGCCCACGAAGACCCGCTCCGGGGCAAGGGCGATGAAAGAAGGCGAGATCGAGCGGACGATCGAGGCGTTCGCGGATGCGGCGGAACGGGTGGTTCGCGCCGGGTTCGATGCAGTTCAGATCCATGCAGCCCATGGCTACTTGATCAGTCAGTTCCTCTCTCCGCTGGCCAATGTGCGCACCGACGCGTGGGGAGGGTCGTGGGAGAACCGAACCCGACTCCTGCGTCAGGTTGCGACCGCGGTTCGCGAGCGTATCGGGCCTGATCATCCTGTGCTGGTCAAGCTCGGCCTCCGCGACGAGTCGGAGCGAGGTCTCTCCTTAGAGGAGGGTGTGGCGATCGTGCAAAGCCTTCCCACCTGGGGGATCGATGCGGTGGAGGTCAGCGGAGGCGTGGCGGAGACGGGAACCTACGGTGTTCACGGACGGATCCGGCCGGGAGAGAACGAAGCGTACTTCCGACCCTGGGCGCGTGCCGCACGATCGGTGGCGGCGCTTCCGATCGTGTTGGTGGGCGGGATGCGTTCGAGGCAGGCCATGGAGGATGTGCTCCAATCCGGCGATGCGCAGTTCATCTCTCTCTGTCGGCCGCTCATCTGTGAGCCGGATCTGCCGCGGCGTTTGCGGCGAGGCCTCCAGACGGTATCGTCCTGCGTGTCCGGCAATCGATGCTGGCCGGCGGCCGGCGAAGAGGGGATCTCGTGCAAGTGTTCGGACGTTGTCCGTCCGGACAGTCAGGGACCCTCGTCAGGAACGTGGCCCGAAGAGTGAGGTTCCCAGCCTCACCATGGTCGCCCCCTCTTCCACGGCGACCCGGTACGAACTGCTCATCCCCATGGAGAGGACATGCGGCGGCGCGCCAAGTGAAGGGTCCGTGGCCAGCTGATCCAAGAGCGCTCGGGTCTCGCGGAAGATCGGCCGCAGATCCTCTGGGTCCTCGACCCACGGCCCCATCGTCATCAATCCGTCGATGCGCACGGAGGACAGCGCTGCGATCTCGCCGACCAGCGGAGGAAGATCCTCCGGACGCACGCCCGCTTTCTGGGGCTCACGCCCGACATTCACCTCGATGAGGATCGGCATGATACGGCCGAGCGACCGAGCATGACGATCGATGGCCACGGCCAGCCGCAGCGAGTCCACCGTTTGGATGCTGTCGAACAACCGAACGGCCCACTTCGCCTTGTTTCGCTGCAGAGGACCGATCATCGTCCACGTCGCGGCGTGAGGCCCCAGCCGGGAGATCATTGCGTCCGCTTCCTGGACATAGTTGTGGCCCACGACCCGGACCCCGCCGTCCAGGGCGGCAATGACCTCCTCGCAGGAACGGGTCTTCGCGGCAGCCACCAGCGTGACGTGCGCCGGAAGCGAAGACAGGATCTCACGAACACGTGAGGTCATCTCGGACATGCTACGCCTCCTCTGCGTCGTCGAAGGGCAGAGAATTCCACTTTCGGTACATCTCATCGAGTGCGCGCTGAACAGCGGCATGCATGGTCCCGAGGACGGCAACCTGTTCCGTATCACCGGCAGCGCTGGCAGATGACAACTGTAGTTCCAAGGTCTGGAGTTCCTGTTCCGAAGCCTCGATCTCATCTTCCAGGCGTCGACGGGCGGCCTCACGTTCACGTTCCACCCGTCGCGGACGCGAGGGTTCAGACGAGGCACTGGCCGACGACAGTCGATCCGCCGTTGCGCGGCGCTTCTTCTGAGGCGCGGACTCCCTACGGCGATCCCGGAGCTGCGCATATCCTTCGCCGTAAACTCGCAGCTGATGGTCTTCGATCAGCCAGACCTGCGACGTGA
This sequence comes from uncultured Thermotogae bacterium, assembly GCA_964593295.1. Taxonomy (GTDB): domain Bacteria; phylum Bipolaricaulota; class Bipolaricaulia; order UBA7950; family UBA9294; genus SPBW01. The sequence goes on from CAZQHD010000045.1 coordinate 4,756, forward strand.
TCGCTTCCAGGAGGGCGCGATCGTGGGAGACAAGCAGGAGGGTCCCGGGGTACGAACCTAGGGCATCTTCCAGGATCTCCTGACTGGCCAGGTCCAGATGGTTGGTGGGCTCGTCGAGCACCAACAGATTCCCCTTTGCCAGCGACAGCAGAGCCAATGCCACGCGGCTTCGCTCTCCACCGGACAGATCGCTCATCCGTTTCTCGACATCGTCTCCGGAGAAGAGGTACCGTCCCAACAGCCCCCGCGCCTCGGACACAGAGAGCGATGCGCGTGAAAGGACAGCCTGAAGGACGGTCTCACGCTCGTGCAACCCTTCCTGACGTTGCCGGAAGACCGCAGGCTTCACATGGTGGCCGAGTTCGATCACGCCCGCCAGCGGCTGCTGCTCACCAAGCAGTGTGTTGATCAGTGTGGTCTTGCCGCATCCGTTGGGGCCGATGATGGCGACCTTCTCTCCGCGGTAGAGTTCCAGATCGGGCAGGATCAGCAAGGTCTCTTCGTATCCGATCTTCAGTCCACGCAGGGAGAGAACCCGCTTGCCGGACGGCTCGGACAACGGAATCTGTAGAGAGATCCTCTGGGCGTCGCGCGGTCGCTCGACCCGTGTCTCCTCCAGCCGTTCCAGCTTCTTCTCGCGGTCTTTGGCCTGGCCCATCTTCTGCCCCGCCTTGTGCCTGCGGATGAAGTCCCGATACCGCTCCACGGTCTTCTCCTGTTGCAGGTACGCCTCCAGCCGTCGCTCACGATCCTCCGCACGCTGCCTGCGGGACATGGAGTAGCCGGTGTTGTAGACAGTGACTTCCTCAAAGGCGATCTCCCACGTGCAGGTTGCCACCCGATCCAGCAGGTGGCGGTCGTGAGAGACCAGAATCAGGGCCCCCGGTAGCATCTGCAGTGCCTCCTCAAGCCAATCGAGCGCCTCGAAGTCCAGATGGTTGGTGGGTTCATCGAGGAGGAGAACATCCGGCGCCTCCAACAACACCCGTGCCAGCGCCGCGCGAGCCTCCTCTCCTCCGGAGAGACGGTCCGCCGGCTGGTCCAGATGGTCTTGTCCGATTCCGACCCCCGCCAAAGTCGTACGGAGGCGCGCGTCGATCTCGTAACCGCCAGACTGCTCGAAGCGATGAAACGTCTCGTCGTAGGCGTGCAGAAGCTCGGGGGTGTCGTCGCCCGCGGCGATCGATCGCTCCATCCTGCGCAACGCCTGCTCCAGGCGGCGCAGATCGCGGAACGGCTGCTCCATGGCGTCGCGCAACGTTCCGCCGCTCCCGAGGCGGGCGGCCTGCGGGAGGTACGACACCCGCACAGGCCCGATGCGCCGAACGTCCCCTTCTGTCGGGGGCTCGATTCCGGCGATGATCTGCAGCAGTGTCGACTTGCCGACGCCGTTGTCGCCGATCAGCGCCACGCGATCTCCGCGTGCCAGCTGAGCAGAGAACGGGTCGAACAGGATGTCCGCCCCAAACGCCTTGTTCACTCTTTCGATCTGCAGAAGAGACATAGCTCCGATGGTACGACACAAGGTTCCGGCTGCCAATGCTTCGTTCTTCCCATGGCGTGTGGTAGCATGATCGGGGGTGGTGATCGTGCGCGAGGCGATCCTGTACGATCGAGTGGGAGACCTTCGTGTGCGCTGCCGGCTCTGCGCGCACGGGTGTGTGCTGTCCCCCGGACAGCGCGGCCTCTGCCGGGTGCGAGTCAACGAACAGGGCGTGCTGATGTCGTCGGTGTACGGGAGACTGGTAGCTCGTGAAGCAGATCCGATGGAGAAGAAACCTCTGTTTCACTTCTACCCCGGCACCGACGTGTACTCCGTTGCCACGGTGGGCTGTAACTTTACCTGTCGGCACTGCCAGAATCACTTCATCTCGCAGTATCCGCGCGAGTACGACGATCGGACGCTCGGGGAGCGGGTGTCCGTCGGAGAGGTCATCCGCGAGGCGCAGACGCTGGGATGCCGGTCGATTGCGTACACGTACACCGAGCCGACGGTTGCGATCGAGTACGTGTTGGAGATCATGGAGGCCGCGCGGGAGGCGGGGCTGGCCAACGTCTGGGTGAGTAATGGGTACTTCACCGCCGACGCGTCGGCACGGATCATCCCGCTGTTGGATGCGGCCAACATCGACTTGAAGGGAATCAGCGATTCCACCCTGCGGGAACTCACCGGCGCAGGAGTGGGGCCCGTGCTGAGCACGATCGAGCGTCTGGTCAATGGCGGCGTGTGGGTGGAGGTGACGACGCTGGTGATTCCGGGAGTCAACGACCTCCCCGACGAGATGCGATCGACGGCGGAGGCGGTGCGCGGAATCTGCCCGTCCATTCCGTGGCATGTCACCCGGTTCTTCCCTGCCTACCAGATGAGCCATCTGCCGCCGACACCGATCGAGACGTTGGAGGCTGCGCAGCGGATCGGACGAGAGGCGGGCCTCCGGTTCGTCTATCGGGGCAATCTGCCCGGACAGGGGGAATCCACTCACTGTCCATCGTGCGGTGCCGTGGTGATTCGACGATCCGGAGTCTCTCTCCAGTCGATGGAGCTTGTGGAGGGATCGTGCGGCCAATGCGGGGCGAGCATTCCGGGGGTGTGGGGTGATCCGGGCTCGACGTCGCGGAAACGCTAACGGGTTGAGATGCTGACCTGTCGCGCGTCGCCGTCCAGCGGATCGATCTGAATCAACACATCGCTGAGATCAATGAGTCCGGGGATCCGATCAGGCCACTCCACGACAGTGACGCCATGATCGGGGGGAAGAAACTCCCCCAGACCCGTCTCCAGGAGCTCGTCCAACGAGGAGAGCCGGTAGGCATCGATGTGGTGCATGGGTATCCGCCCCTCATAGGTTCGCGCGATCATGTAACTGGGAGAGACCACCACATCCACGATGAGCAACCCCTTGGCGATGCCTTTGCTGAGCGTCGTCTTTCCCGACCCCAGGGGCCCCACCAGGGACAGGATCATGCCATGGGAGAGGGCCGACGAAAGGTCGACGCCGATCTCCTCCATCTCTGCCGCCGAGTAGGCAACGATCGTCTTGTTCATTGGTCGCGGACGTGAACTCCCATCGGAGCCAATCTCTCTGCGGTCCGGCGCACCGCCGCCGCCACCTCCGCGTCGGTCAGCGTGTGGTCGACGGCACGGAAGGTCAGCTCGTAGGTGAGGGACTTCTGATCCGGAGGGATGGGATCTCCCTGATACAGATCGTAGAGCAGCGCGGACTGGATTGCCGGTTCCTCGAGCAGCTGACTTCGAACCGTGGCTTCGGGGAGATCTCGCGGTGCCGACACGGAAAGGTCCCGCTTCGACGTAGGAAACGTGCTGACTCTACGATAGCGGTTCGCCTTCTCGGCATGGTCCGTGAGGCAGGAGGCCATGAACTCGAACAGCACGATGGGAACTCGAAGGGCGAACTGCTCGATCAGTGCAGGATCCAGCGCGCCCAGAAAACCGATCCGCTGCCCATTGTGCGCAAACCCTACGCTTCGGAATGGGTGCAGGAATGGCGGCATCTCCTCATCGGTCATCGCCTCCACGCGCTCCAGCTGCAGGCGCAGGAACAGGGTGTCGAGAATGCCCTTGGCCAGGGGCAGCGAGACCATCTCCTTCCCGCGGAGCGGACGGCCCGTGCGGCCGAACAAGACCCCCCCCAGGGTCTCTCTTTCCCCTTCGGAAGTTGAGAACGTCCGGCTCCACTCGAACAACATGCCTCCGTCCACGCCCTGACGTAGGTTCGTCTCCACGACGTTCAACAGGTCGGGAATCAGGCTGTCGCGCAACGCGGCTTGATCTCGCGTCATCGGGTTGGAGATCCGCACGAGGTGCTCGTCCGATCCCCCGATCAACTCTCTCCAGAAACGGTTGTCGAACCCATCCGTGATGACCTCACTCATCCCTAGCCCGACCAGGGTGTCTCGAACAAGGTCTTTGACCCGTTCCGTGCGGTCCTTCCTGCCCACGCGGAGGACAGGTCGCGGTGGTTGGGCGGTCCAGCGATCATAGCCGTAGACCCGACCGATCTCTTCGATCAGATCCACCTCACGCTCCAGATCGACGCGATGATCTGGAACCTCCACTCGCAGCTTCTCTTTCTCAACCGTCGCTGGCAGTTGGAGACGCCCCAGCAACTCGACACAGTCGGCCGTGTCGATACTGAGCCCCAGCAGAGCTGCGGCTCGCTGGGGCCGCAGCACGATCGGTCGAGGCTTCTCCGGGGAGGGATACGCCTCTGCGACGCCTCGATGCACGCGGCAGCCGGTCATCTGTTGGAGAAGATGCGAGGCGCGCTGGGCAACGAACGGAATGGATGCCGGGTTCAGCCCCCGCTCGAACCGCTGGGACGCCTCGGATCGCAGCCCCGCCGCGCGCGCGGAGAGACGGATGCGATGTCCAAAGAAGGAGGCAATCTCCAGCAGGATCCGCGATGTGGTCGCGGTGATCTCCGATCGCTCTCCTCCCATGACGCCGGCCAGCGCGATGCCGCCGTCTCGGTCGGCGATGAGCAGCGCCTCCGGGGAGAGCTGTCGGTCGACGCCATCCAGTGTTCGGAAGGGCTCTCCCACTGTGGCGCGCCGGATGCGGATCGGTCCGTTCAGTCGATCGGCATCGAATGGATGCAGAGGGTGCCCGAGTTCCAGCATGACGTAGTTGGTGATGTCGATCACGTTGGAGAGCGGGCGCATCCCCGCCTTGATCAACCGGTGCTGAAGGCGAAGCGGAGACGGCTTGATCTTCACGTCCGCGCAGACCTTGGCGCAGTAGCGTGGTGTGTCTCGCTGATCCTCGATCTCGATCTGAACGATGGCCGTGGTCTCGGGGAGCGTCTCGTTCACGCGGGTATCGAGACGGGCCAGCGGTCGGTTCACCAGCGCTGCGATCTCACGTGCGATGCCGTACACCGAGGCACAGTCCGGCCGGTTGGAAGGCACCTTGATGTCCAGGATGAAGTCGTCGTGTTCCAGCTGTTCGTCCAGGGGTGTTCCCGGCGTCAGTCCGAGCGCTTCGGGAAAAGGCCAGATCCCTTCAGAACGTTCTTCCAGTCCCAGCTCCTCTTTGGAGCAGATCATCCCTTCGGATACATGGCCGCGCAGGGTTCGGCGATCGATGCTCATCCCTCCGGGAAGAACGCCCCCCGGGGTGACGACGGGAACGACCATGCCGGTCGCGACGTTGGGCGCTCCGCAGACGATCTGCGCGGTGTGGTCTCCCAGGTCGACTCCGCACAGCTGTAGATGATCGGACTCGGGCAGTGGATCACAGCTGAGAACACGGCCTACGACTGCGTTTTTCAGCAGACCGACTCTCACGACATCTTCCACCTCAAGTCCGGCGAGCGTCAGCCGCTCGGCGAGCCGGTTGATGGCGTCTTCCGTCAGATCGATCGCCACGTACTCTGCCAACCAGCGGCACGGTGCCTTCATGAACGCCTCCTCAAGGCTTGACTAGAACGAGAGATTGCCGTAGATCGTGGTCATCCCCAGACCTCGCACCGGGGTCGCCACCCCAATGCGAGCGGTCAGCGAGAGGAGACCGCCGAGTGTCGAGAGCTCGATGATCTGTTCTAGTCCGGCCTCTGCCTTGATCGAGGTTGTACCGAAATCGCCGGGGCTTGTCCAACGGGAGGCCATGGTGAAGAAGAACACGGATCGAACCGAATCGATCATCGCGATGTGAAAGAGGCTGTAGGGAACAGCTCCGCCCGCTGCCGTGTCGAGCGCAAACCGTGCGACGGCCAGGTGGGGGGATCGAGGGAGGGAGACCCCTTTCATCTCGGTCGCTGTATACATCAACACACTCGGGACCTGCCCGCTGGACACGCCGAGCCGTCCCTGAGCCTGGAGATACATGCGAGGAAGCAGACGGAGCTCGTCGAATGCCGTGAACTGGAGCTGTGCCACGCCGGACGCCAGACGGACCATCGCGGTTCTTACGCCGGAGGTGTCTGGGGAAGGAAGATCCGTCACATCCAGTCGAACCGAGAGCAGCCCACCGTCCGGCGTGACATGGCGTTGTCCCGTGACCGTCAACGTGTGGGCGGGGATCCAGTACGTGGCCGCGGATCCCGTCTCCGGTTGATCGTATCCCGTATACGCGTATGCGATTCGAGCCCCCAACTGTGTCCCGGTGAACGATGCTCGGATGGAGAGGCGGTGTGCACGTCCCATCCTCACCGTGGCCGACGCTTCGGTCTGGCTGATGAAGACGCGCAGACGGTCCAGATGCGATAGGATGATGCCTCCCGACGCTTGGTCGGGGGCGATGACGTATGCATCCAATGGGAGAACGTTCTTGTTCGTGGCTGCGACAAACTTCACCGGCGAGTGGTTGTTCAGTCGATCCCGATCGGGCATGAGATGGTCGGGATCGATCGTCACCGAGTCCACGGCTGTGGGGGTGGTGAACTCCAGCTCCGACGTTCGATCCTCTCCATCCCAACTCTGACGGACCGTCGCCTTGGAGGCCATGGTGGCCTCGACGCTGACCGGTTGCGGCACGCCTCCGTCGCGAGCCACACGCACTCGAGTGATGTGCACGTCACCTTCGACTCTGCGGTCGAGGATCCGGATCGAGTAGTCGGCGGTGCCCGCCTCCAAGACCCAGAAGTCGAAGAACGTCTCCAGCGACTGACCGGACGCGTCCTCCAGCATGCTCTGGAAGGAGCGAACGTCCAAGAGGTCGGCGCGGCGCTCCTCGATGGCACGCCCAAGCGCCCTCTCGAACGCGTCGTCCCCGATCATGGCGGCGATGGCGCGTGCCACAAGGTATCCCTTGTCGTAGAGCCGAACCGCGCGAGCGTTCCCGAACTGTACATTTTCGGTGGGAAGGATCAGTGGTTCATCGAACCCCGCTTGCAGCGAGAGGTAGTACGGGAGCTCGATGAAGTGCTCCCTTAGGTTGAGATACCCCCACTGTCGGGTCACGATCTCGCCTGCGATCCCCGGAACCGGTGGAGAGAACAGGTTGGGGCCGAACGCGCCGTATCGATCCTCGAAGTAACGAATCGACAAGTACTGCGCCAAGCCCTCGGAGAGCCACGCCTCAGCATCTAGGTCGATCCCGGTTCCCAGCCCGACCCACTGGTGGGCGATCTCGTGCGCGAGCACGAATTCGGTCACCCGGTCCAGTGCGCCGGGAAACAGGACATCACGATGGGTGAAGAACCGTGAAGAGAGCCATACGATGCCGTCTGCGGCGAAGGCCTGCCCTCCGGAGGCCGGCGTCTCGGCGATTCTCAGCTTCGCACGCGGGTACGAACCATAGCGCGCGGAGAAGTCGGCGAGGATCTCACGGGCCCAGGTCGCAAGGAGGCGGGCCTCTCGCTCATGGGGAGGCAGATAGAAGACCTCGATGTCGGTGGGGCCTTCCAGCACGTAGCGCGCGTACTCCTGACCGAGGCCGATGGCGAGCGATCGGCTGGGCGTCTCGTTGGCCACGGTGTATTGCCACTGAGACGATGCTTCGTCCACGGAAAGCTCGAGCACATCCGTTCCGGTCAGAAGATGAAAGCCGGCGGGAACAGTGAACGTTCCGGACAGACGCGTCCACGGGAAGACCAACGGAAAGGACGACGAGTCTTGGTAGCGGATGACCCCTTCGTTCTCGACGATGCGAGCGGCCTCCGGCAGCAGGGTGGGAAACCATCCGAACCGCCAGGTGAGAACCCCGTCCGTGATCCCTTCGTCTCCGCGGGTGGTTCGTGGCGCATCGGTCAGGAATGCACACCGAAGTGTGATCGACTCGGTTTGGTCGGCCCTCTCCGTGTCCACAGCCAGCACGGTCTCCTCCAGAGAGTAGGTCTGCCAGGACGGCGGGAGCGCCAGCAGACGAAACGGAACCGCCGTGGCGCCCTCTGAGGTGAGCCTCTCCACGGACAGCACCGTGATCCGCGACGGTTCGAATCCGTACGGATAGGTGGCATCCTGGTGTCGGGCGGAGAGATGCGGGTTGGCGTGGGCCCCGAGATTGGCCAGCAGGGAGAAGTAGGTGATGTCGGACTCGGGAACCCAGGTGATCTCGAGCGTGCCTTCCAGCGTGCGGGCCTCCGCGTCGTACTGCACGGAGAGGACCACCTCGGGCTCCAGAGGCGCGGCGTGGAAGGTCAGCGTGGGTAGAACGGCCAGCAAAGACAGTAGGATCCATCGGTGCATTCGTACTCTCCTCATGGTGTGTGTGGGTTACGCGGTGGGGGCTTCGGATACGAATGATCGATTCACCGTGACGCGCGCGGTCGTGATCTCTCGGTCAGACGCCCGTTCCACCACGAGCGCCACGGCGTCGATCACCACTTGATCTCCTTGTTTGGCCATCGCGCCCAGGCGACTCTGGATCAGGCCATTGAGCGTGACGCCTTCGTCGTCGGGCAGATCGATGTCCAGGGTTCGGTTGAGGTCGTGCACGGCCGTGTCGCCGTTCACCAACGCTTCATCCGCGGAGAGACGTTTGATGAACGCCGTGGGCTGATCGTACTCATCTTCGATCTCACCGACGATTTCCTCCAGAATGTCCTCCAATGTCACGATGCCCGCCATGCCCCCGAACTCGTCGATCACCACCGCCATGTGAACCTTCTGTCGTTGGAACTCGCGAAGCAGCAAATTGATCGGCTGTGTGGTGGGAACATAGTAGGCGGGACGTTGCAGGGCTTTGATCGTTGTTTCCGGGTCGCCTGGATCGGTGCCGAGAAGGTCCTTGGCATGAAGCGTTCCCGTCACCCTGTCCGGGATCTCCTCGTAGATGGGGAACCGGGAGTGCCCATCCCGGGTGACCAACTGCAGCGCCTCGGAGAGGGAGGTATTGATCTCAAGCGATTGGACGTCCGTCCTGGGAACCATCACCTGTTCGGCGGTCGTCTCGTCGAAGTCGAGGATGCGACGGATCATCTCGCCGCCTGCTTCGTCCAGCAGTCCGGATTCCTGAGAGGCATCGATCAGGGTCTCGATCTGTTCGTCCGAGACCAGGACCGGTTCCTGTTCGGACAGATCGATACCTAAGATGCGTCCGATGCCGTGGGCGATCGAACGAAACACGAAGATCAAGGGAACAAGAGCCCGCGTCATCGCGTGGACTGGCCGAATGGTGAGCAACGTCCATCGCTCCGCATTGTGCATGGCGAAATTCTTCGGGGTGATCTCCCCGAAGACCAGCAGCGAAACGGTCATCACCCCGGTGGCGATCAGCGCCTGCAAACTGGGCGAGTGCATCGGAAGCAGCTGGACAACCAGAAGCGTCATCACTGAACTAGCCAACACATTGACGAGGTTGTTCATCATCAGCAGTGCGGTGATGAGATCATTGGGTTCGTCGTGAAGCAGGGAGAGGCCTCGTCGCTTCTTGGCGTGGCTGTTCATCAGGTAGCGCAATCGCCCTCTATCCAACGAGGTGATCGCGGTCTCCGTGCTGGAGAGATAGGCGGATGCGATGATCAGAGCGACGAGTAACGCGGATTGTCCGCTGATGGACACAGTTTGGTTCACCTCACGAACTCGTATTATAGGTGCAAGCCGGGGCTGTGCAACACAGACTGCGATCATGCCCCCTGGGGCTTCGCCATGGAGCCTCTTGGGTCACAGCTCTCTGGAGGTGTTTTGGAGAGCCGTCGACTGTCGGTACAATACTCGGCCTTGAGGAGGCCGACGTGGACATGCAAGAGCTCAGAGACATCATCCGACTGCTCCACGAGGAAGGACTGACCGAGATCACGGTGATGGATGGAGATCAACGGGTGACCGTGAAGCGTGAGCTTGTTGGCGTGCACCGAGTTGATCCCGCCGTGCCCTCTCCGGCCTCGCGCCCGAGGGAGAAGGGACTCGCTCTTTCGGCGTCGGAGTTCGCGGTGACCGCGCCGCTGGTGGGGACATTCTATCGCCGTCCGGCCCCGAACACGGAACCGTTCGTTGCCTCGGGCGATGTCGTGGACGCCGGAGAGACCGTGTGCATCATTGAGGCGATGAAGGTCATGAACGAGATCAAGGCC
>CAZQHD010000046.1:0-14672 GCA_964593295.1 uncultured Thermotogae bacterium
ACGCGGTGTTGTTCCCCTCATCCACCTCCGGCACCTCGCGATCCTCGTCGACCACGACAAACAGTTCATACACACCTTGTGGGATGCTCGTCGTATCAAACTCCTGCCGGAACAGCTTGCTCTTACCTACCTCCAGGCCGCTGAATCGCTCTCGATGCCCCTCGGGTTCGATTCTCACAGGATCGGCCCCGTGCCTGGGCACATAGTAGGCGCGAACCGTGAAGCTTCCTGCATCCGCGTCTCCGAGGTTCTCAATCGTGGCCACCACCTGAGCGACGCCGATCTCCCCCGCCACCATATTTGAGTAGACAGATCGAACGGACAGATCGGGGCAGATGGAGTCGCCGCATCCGGGAGAGGGGATCTCCTCCTGTCCGAAGGAGATCTCGGCGCGATTGTTGGTCTCGTCGCTCTCCTCCACCGATCCAGCACAGACCCCTTCAACGAGGCGACTGCAGTCGACATCTGCGGTTACGAAGTAACTAAACTCTGATTCAAACAGCGCCGTATCCACCGTCCAAACGAGCTCTCGTTCGTCCTCAGGCAACAGACCGACAATCGCGCGTCTCTCCTGGTGGACCTGAACCGCACACTGCCTCCCGATCCCTGCTTCGCAGGTCTCCGCTAGGCTGAACCGATGGACGCGCAGAAGTACATCGAACGGTCCAGCAGCGCGTTCCCCTTCGTTGGAGACGGTGAGCACGAAGTGCACAGGATCCGGCGTCTCGGGCCGATCTTCCGCTTCTATCCGGAGCTCGCCGGCCACAAGATCCGGGAGCTTCTCCCGTACAAAGGAGACTTCGGCGCGGTTGTTGGTCTCGTCACCCTCCTCCACCGATCCAACACAGACCCCTTGGATGAGGCGACCACAGTCGGTGTCTACGGCTACGAGGTAACTGAATCCCGGCTCTAGGAGTGCCGTATCCACCGTCCAGACGAGCTCGCGCGCGTCCTCGGGCAACAGACCCGCCACCGCGCGTGTCTCCTGGTAAACCTGAACCGCACACTGCCTCCCGATCCCTGCTTCGCAGGTCTCCACTGGGTTGAACCGGTAGACTCGTAGCAGCACATCGAACGGTCCGGCGGCCTCCTTCCCTTCGTTGGAGACGGTCAGCAGGAAGCGCACAGGATCCGGCGTCTTCGCCCAGTCCTCCGGTTCCATGCGGAGCTCGCCGGACACAAGATCCGGAAGCCGCTGTCCCACGATAACGATGGGAAGCTCGAACAGGTTGTTCAGATCGTTGTGCTCCGCCACATCTCCGTTCGGATCGATCTCCACCACCAAGACGTACTGTCCCGGGGACAGATCCGCGGTGCTCAGATCGAGAGAGCAATTCACGCTCGTCGGGGCAAACACGCCGAGACCGGAGAGGGTGGCCGTCCCGAAATGATTGACCTCTCGACACTCTGTTGTGCTTCCCTCTCCACAGGTCTGTACGGAGACCGGGACCAAACCGACGTCTTCCTGGCGAAGCAACCGGAACTGCACGTCGAAAGCGCCCGCCGGAAGTACCCCTGCATTGAGAATCGTGGCCGTCACGTCCAGACGATCGAACTGCTCCTGATTCACCGGGCTGGTCGGTTGCGTTCTCATGTCGAGAACCGTCAGATCCGCGCCCAGTACGGTAAGTTGCATCTCCAAAAGGTTGTTCGCCGTGTTCCTTTCGGAGATGTTGTTGGATGGATCGATCTCCAGACGGACTCTGTACTGCCCGGGCGAAAGCCCCTTCGTCTCAAGCATGATCGGCAGAGATCGGCTCTCCCCGATGCCCAGTCCAGAAACCGAGATCTCAGATCCTGGGACGAACGCTTGCATCCGATACTCGTCTTCACAGACCGTTCCCGAGGCTCCCGTCCCGGCAAGACGACAGTACGAGGCCCGCAGCGAGAAGGAGGGCGCGGCCTGTTCCCCAAGATTGGCTACACAGAGGTTGAACCGAACTGTCTGTCCCTGCTGAATATCGCCGGTGGGTTCCCGTGTGACGGGAGCCGCTGGACAGAACGCAAGGTCAGGACGTCGTGCCGCGAGCAGCGTCAGCGTGGTCAACAGTTCGTTGTTCGTCGTATCGAGCTCGTCGAGCGTCCCCTCCGGGTCCGCTAGAACGCGAACCTCATATACCCCGGGAGGAAGCATCGTCACCGGAAGGACTGCGATATGCTTGCTCTGCATACCGGGCGCCAGTCGTAGGTCCAGACAGCTGGTGGCGTCCCCACAGGAGATCTGCTCCCAGCGAACCCCTCCTTTGACCCGGTAGTAGAAGGCCACACTGAAGCCCTCAGCAGCCGCCCTGCCCGTGTTGCGGAGCATGGTCGAAACCGTAATCGTTCCCGCTTTTCCCAGCTCCGCAGGGGATGCCGGACTGAGTTCAACACTCACTGGGTGGATCTCCGGCTTCCTCTCCTCCGCCGGGAGGAGGGTCAGGGATCGGATCATCTCGTTGTTTGCCTTGTCCACCTCGTACAGAATCTCATTCGGATCTGCGACCACGCGAATTTGGTATACCTCCGGCGCGTCCGTCAGCCCCGCGCGCGAGGGGTGGAGGATGCCCTCCGCGGTTGCCGTCATCCCCCGCCCAAGAATGGGAAGGGTCGTCAAGGCGAATCGAATGTGCCCCACGTAGAAACCCACCTCGACGTTCTTCGCCACGCCCTTTCCGTCGTTCCGGATCTCTGCGGTGACCCGAACCTCCTCATCCAGTCGAACGACCGATTTATCGAAGGACAGACTCAGCGGCACAAGATCGACCGCTTGAAGGGTGAGAAACCCGGAGATGCTATTGTTGGAGTCATCCTGTTCTTCGACGGCGTTCTCAGGATCGACTTGTACGTTGATCGTGTGTGTTCCTGGGAGGAGCCCCAACTCCTGTGGATCCAGTTCCGCCACGATGTCTGTGGAACCTCCCGAAGGCAGGACAAACCGAATCTGGCGGGCAAACTCGACACCGTCAGCCAGGAAAGCCACGACGAACTGTCCCGCCTGAACCGATCCACGGTTCTGAATCTGCGTAGCGATGTTCCAGGGTTCCATGTCATCATCGGAACCCGGGTTGGACCGCGTGTAGGAAAGGCTGATCGGTTGAAGATCGGGAAGCCCGAGACTTGAGTCTCGAAGGGTCATCGTGGTCCGAAGCTCGTTGTTGAGTTTGTCTGTCTCGGAGATGCGGTTGTTTGCGTCCGCCACGACGCGGACATCATAGATCCCCAACGGGAAATCCATTGTGTTCACCGAGAACGTCGCGCGGTAACTCTCCTGCTGACTCGGCGGAAGGGTGACGTCTTCAACCGTGCTATGAAGTGTCCAGCTGCCTTGACTGTCTTGCGATCGGTAGAACAGACTGATGCTGAATCCATCCGCCGTTCGCGTTCCGGTATTCATGACGTGAGCGCTAACCTCCACTGCCATCCCTCGGTCGATCACCGGGGGAGGGTCGAGGACGATCCTGACGACCACGAGCTCCGCCAGATCCTCCGCGCCTCCCACCACAGAGATGATCGAGACCATCAAGAGCAGCACAAGCAGCGCAGGCGCTAGTCTTCTCTTCATCCGACCCGTTGCCTCCCTTGAGTCCATCGTCTCCTCCTACTGCTGCGCAGCAATCTTGTAGATGGCGCCGTCTTCGGTGCCGTAGTAGTAGTTTCTCACGAGCCGCGTTCCCACCTCGGTCCGCTGACGCGATTCAACAATCGCCAGCGTCGACACGATGCTCTTCGGCGTATGCTCACGTTGCTGGCGATCGATCTCGAACGCCTCAGTTCCCTCGAGAGACAGCACATACGGGTAGCCCGCGTCGTTCCCGAAGAAGACCCTTCCGGTCCTCGAATCGATCACGGGGCGCGAACGAATCGCGGATCCCGTGTCGAAGCTCCACTGCAACACTCCATCCAACGATAGGGAGTGAACTGATCCACTCGAGGTGGTCACATAGATCGGATCGATCTCCCGTGGATCCACTACGAGGTGAGTGATCGAACCGGCCAACGACCCAACGCGCGGGTATCTCCATCCCAAGAGGATGTGGCCCGATCGATCCGAGGTCGGCATGCAGTGACCAAGCGCGTAGACAACCGATCCCGTGCCGGCACTCATCCCCACATACAAGCCAGTGCTCGCAAGAACGAAGCTGGAGGGGGTTCCCACCATCTCCGAGGCATCCAAGAAGCACAATGTCGAAAGATCCATTCCAAACGCGTGAATCCCCGTCGTAGAGAGCACATAGATCGTCGATCGATCAGGATCGTACAGGATGTCCAGGACATCTCCCGTGACATCGATCCGGGACGAGGACCGATATCCTGAGCCGGCAGGGGTTAGCTCATGGAATCCGCCGTTCACCGCAACATAGACTCGTCCTCCCTGTCCGAGCGCCAGTGCTCGGATCCCTGTTTGGAGTGTCAGAACATCGGAGACACTCGCTTGATCTAGACGAACCCGGTAAAACGAACCGTCCTGAGTTCCGAGGTAGGCCATCGGGGTTGCTCCCAGACCCCAGGCTACCGCTTGAACCGTTCCGACAACACGCGCGATCTCCTGAACAGCATCGGTCGTGTCCAGGCTACACAGCCTGCCATCAGCCCAGACAGCATGCACCGTTGTCGCTGATTCATCGGCCGCGATCCAGCGCGCCGGAGAGCCTGAGGGAGGGACGACCCTCTCCTCTCTCACCACGGACGCCAGAACGCTGTAGCTGGACAGGATTGTGTTGTTGCTTCGATCTCCGTCGGGAATCACCCCATCCGGGTCTACCTGAATTGCGAGAGAAAACGTGCCCGGGACACCGGTGGGAAGAGGGTGAGACACCTCCACTTGGTCAAGAGGTCCGACGCTGGTCCACGATTCGCGGGTTTCCCCGTGATCACTGATGAACGCAACCTGGAACGGTCCCGACGGAACGTTTCCCTGATTCCGGACGGTCACGTAGACGTACAGCCGCTGTTGTTGCTCCACCGTAGGCTCCGGCCCCAGATCAACGCCCGGTGTGTCAAAACGCACGCTGACCGGGACAAGATCCACGCGGGGGTCAACCGCTGCCGCGCCGATCTGAACAGGAGCGGAACATACGTTGTCCTCCTTGCTGGACTCATCCACCTCGTCACTTACGTCGAGGCGAAGGAATACTTGATGCGCCCCGTGGGGGAAGCTTGAGGTATCGAGCGTTCGCGACAGATCGACCGTTGTCCCCGGAGACAGTGCCTCCAGACGAAGGACTTCAATGACCTGCACCTGCCCCGTCGCGTAAGTCCATCCGAGTTCTACGTTGAACGCCCCCGTCGGGTGGCTTCCCGTGTTCGCCACGACTGCGGTGACCTTCACGGGAGCCCCCGTCGTCAGCGTCGCCGGCGACGCCCTCAGCTCTTGACAGACAAGATTGGCCTTCCCCACAGGCGGGACGATGCTGTCGCCAACGTCCCGCACAGAGAAACCGCTCGAAAGTTCATTGTTCGTCTCGTCTCTCTCCATCACACGACCCTGGGGCCTCTCGTCCGTCACAGGGTCAACCTCGACCATGATTCCATACGATCCAAACTCCAAGCCCATCACCGGCCACTCTATCCAGAAGGTTTGGTTCGGCTCCAAACGCTGCACAGTATCCATCATCTCCGCCACGACAAGCGGACTGGCAGGATCCCCAGCTTTCTGGAAGATCTGTACCATCACATCAAAAGGCCCCGCCGCCAGGTCCCCCGAGTTGTTCACCGCAGTCCGGACCGAAAAGGGTCTGTCGGGAGGAATCGGAGTGGGCGGAGAGAACTCGATACGGTCCACGAACAGCTCCGCCCTCCTCGTGGGCAGCCCCAGGATCTCCAACGGGGCTGAGATCGTGTTGTTGGAGGTGTCCCCCTCATACAACTGCCCTTCCGGATCCAGCATCACGCGAACCAGGTGGGTCCCCTCGGTCAGATCGTGGGTTCGCAGGACCCCCTGTACAGCCACCGTTTCGTTCTCAGAGAGCCCGGTTCCACTGTAGAAGAAGGTGTCAAGGCGGCGAGCCCCCACGAAGAATCCCACGGTGAAGGCCTCCGCCGTTCTCGCCCCGGTGTTTCGGATCGTCGCCTGGACGATTACATCCGTGCCTCTCTCCACCGACGAGCGGCTGAGCTCTAGGCTCTCCGCTTGAAGATCCGATCCGAGGATCGAGAACCCGATGATCAACTCGTTGTTCTGCTTGTCCTGTTCGGGAATGCTTCCCAACGGGTCCACGATCACCTTGAGTTCGTACTCCCCGGGAAGAATTCGTGGAGGAATCTCTTGTCCATCGCAGACCCTAGGTTTCTGGTGTTCCGCGAAGTCAATCAACACGGAGAGGGACCGCGTGTTGCGTCCGGTCTCAATGCTCAAGGGGTCCGCCTCCGACGCGGCCGGACGTACGGCCCACTGCCAGTTGGATGGACTGCATGCTGAGACCGCATCGTCCTTCAATCGCTGTGGATCCTTGAGGTCTTGCCAGTCTGCCTCTCCGGCTCCGATCCGTCGGTACTGGAATGCAACTTGCACGCCTTCTTCGGTTGCCGCGCCGCCGCTGTTCACGATCACCACCGTCGCGGTGGCGTTCTCCTGCCACTCCAGAGGAGACGACGGAGACAAGGTCACAAACGTCGGCCGAAGATCCGGGAGCCTTCGAGCGTTGGAAACAACAGAGAAAGATGTCATGAGGGTGTTGTTCTCCTCATCTCTCTCCCGGAACCCTCTCTCAGAATCCGAGGGATCCTTCAGCTCTACACGAACGCGCAGTCCATGGGAACCCAGCTGTGTCGCCGTATACGGGAAGCTCACATCCACCTGGCGATCCCTCTCCAACCCCGGGACCTCCGTGGATCCAACCATCGTCCATTCGCCCTCCACGAGAGCAATCTCGCACAGAACGCGGAATGCCGAAGCAGAAGCAGCCCCGGTGTTCTCGATCCTTGCAGAGAAGACCACGGTTGAGCTGGCCTCGATCGACGAGTGTGGTCGTACGGATAGCTGGATAGGAACTAGATCGGGTAGCGGAGTGCGAACGATGAGCGTTGCCGTCCTCCGGTCTCGGGCTGCGTCAGTCTCCGGAAGCACACGGTCAGGATCCAGACGAACGGTGATCTCGTACTCACCGGGAGACAGCCCGGAGGTATCTACTGTGAAGGACCCGAGCTGAGGCGAGGAATCGATGATGTCAACCGTCTTACGCTCCAAGAGACAGTCGCTTTCCAGATCGGAGCGGCGACACGCCATCTGGACCACCGCGGTCTCGAACGAGCCCGAATACCCTATGTCGAAGAACACCGTGACCGCGCCCCCCCGATCCACTGCCAGAGGACTCACCAGAACGCTCTCCAACCATACGCTTCCGATGTCGCTGGCAGCCGCTGTCCAGACTGTGGCCACCAGGAGAAGAAGGAGAAAGGTTTGCTTACGTGCCCGTACCACCATCTTGACGCCTCCTCCCCCGGCGTCCGGCCCGCCGGGGCATTCTCACCCTCTCCCCCTGAATCTCATCTCGTTTCGATTGTCATGGACTGATCGGGGGGGTCGTCTCCGCGCTTTCGCCGCCCGCCGTACCGATACTCGCTGTCAGATCGAACGCGTACATGGTTCCCCCCGCTGATGGCAGCAGAAGTCGCCGATCCCCTCCTCCTGAACGTGCCACGATCGGTGCTCCGAACTCCTCACATCCCACGGGATCGCACCCGAAGAACTCGAACGGAGCCAGTGCGAGCTCTGGCGGCCTGGTTGCCTCTCCACTCCACACCCCCGCCCAAGCATCGATCATCAGAAGCGTATCGGGGTTGGCTAGATCCAGCCCCACCGCAGGACCTCCCTGGTAACTCAGAAACAGCATTCCCGGTCGCTGGAGGCCCTCCCCGGGGAGGATCTCCAACGGTGGGCCCATCAGGTACTCGTTGGAGTAGGGGGGGCTGT
Organism: uncultured Thermotogae bacterium; assembly: GCA_964593295.1. Lineage (GTDB taxonomy): Bacteria > Bipolaricaulota > Bipolaricaulia > UBA7950 > UBA9294 > SPBW01. The sequence continues at coordinate 7,895 of CAZQHD010000046.1, forward strand.
ACGCCGTCTCTGAGGAGAATCGCAGTGTGGACGCCCCGGATGTCGCCACAAGATGGAACAATCGATTGGCCGTTGTGTTCGCGTACACATGGTACTCTGTTCCACTTGAAGAGACGACGCTTTGCACGCCGATGATCTGGCTCCCCAGCGAAGGGACCGTCGCGACAGCATCTCCTACTGACCCAGACGCCGTGTTGATGGCGTAGATCTTCCCATCTCTTGTTCCGAAGAAGAGATACGTCAAATCCTCTCCGACCTCGGACGTTCTCGCCGCTGTGATCTCGGTGCTTGGCGTGTCTCCGCCGACCAGAAGAACCACACTGGAGGGGGAAAGGGTAGTGGACAGATCCACGGCCCAAAGCCGGGTGACCGTCTCTCCGTCCTTCCGGGCGAAGAAGTAGACCAGTCTCTTCGCTCCTCGCTTGACCGCGAAGGGAGTGAACTGTGTAGACACACTGTATCCTTCATAGGCGCGGAACAAAGCCTGTCCCGTGGTTCCGCCGAACTCCAGGCGGTACACGTAGAGGCCTTGGGAGGATCCCACAATGGCATACTCGGTCGGATCCTGCTGGAAGACGTACCTGTCTGTTTGAGGTCTCGGCATCACCTCAGGAGGAGAGAGCGCCTGATCTTGGCCTGTGGGGACCTTCACCGCATTGGCCGTCCATCCGTCCGGGTTCCACACCCGGCTGAACGATGTCCCCAGATCCATGAACGCTCGAAGGAACCCATCATCAGCACAGAAGAACAAGACCGGCTTCTTGCTGAACCCGCTGCTGGGATCTGCGCCGACTCCGACCGCAGGGCGGGAAGTGATCCTGGCAGCCGTCTCCGTGGTGGCCCCTGTCCCATCACGGGCGAAGACCGGCACAGGAGACCCGTAGATCCCTCCGTACTGCCCCCTTCGGCTGAGAAGGTAGATCTTGTCTCCACTCCCTTCAGTCGCGACCACGTAGGTATTCCACCGCACGCCCGTGTCGATGGAGGCAACCGGCGGCACAGACGAAGACATCACAACCTCTGTTTCAGGCTCGGTCGAACAGGATCCCTGTCTCGGGAAGACATAGTCCTCGACGTCTGTGAACAAGCTGAACACGTTCGACTCGGGCAGTGCCGGATCAGTGGACGCAGGAAGAAATGCTCGGAAGCTCTGAAGAGACCCGGCGATCGCTTTTCCGTCAATGTCACTGGTCGTGAACTCCAGTGCAGTCCGTATGGAGATCGGAGATCCCAGTCGAAGCTGGATATCTCCCTTGTCCCGTTCTTGCTCCACGTAGAGATCAACCGCGGCCCGCACGAACTGCTGGACATCAACCCGTTTGACAGCAAGCGTGGGCGCAGATGTTCCAGGGGAAATCGCCAGTTGGGTCGGCTCGATGCTGCCTCCAAAGTCAAACGAAGATGTCGACACAGCGGCCCCATCCTCTCCGAGCAACGAGACGACACCTCGGACAAGAAGCTGTGATCCTCCGGTATCCGACGCTGTGATCGTCTTCGATCCAACATTCCATACGTTCGGGAGGCTCGCAGTGGGGGTGGGGTATCCGTCCAAGCGATCCCAGTCCATAGAGCAGAGGATCTCCTCCCCGATGGTCTGATTCTCGGTCAGAACCAGGCGTACCTCTTGCGGCGGCCACACCAGTCCGGCGTCCTGCAGTAGGACCGCCACATAATCGTAGCCCCCGTCGTCCCGTTGGTTCTCCACCGAGACCTCGGGCGCGTTCATGACCACGGCACGCAGTTTGTACAACCCAGGGTTGAGACCCTCGGTGTTCCATCGAATACCGGGACGAACCCAGTCTCCTGTGTCCATCAGAACCACTGTGGCCACGCCGATCAGGTTATGGCGACGGGTTCTCTCCTCCGTGTAGAAGAATCCAATCTCTACGCTGAGCGCGGACGAGGACGCGCTCTCCACGCGAACACTCACTTCATACGTGCTTCCTCCACCCTCTGTAAAGGAGATGAACTCGCTCTGTAGATCACTCAGCAAGACGGAGAACGCGTCTGCGTTGGCCGTGCCTCCGGTCATCCCCACGAGAAGAACGACAACTGCCGCCGCGACCACAACGGCAGCAACTCTGGAACCCTCCCACATCGCGCTGCGCATCAAAACGTCCCTCCTCGCCGTTGGGAGTCCAGGGGGGATCCTCTCTTCAGGATCACCTGTCTCCTCTCGTTCTCGGCACGCCCTCTCGCGCTCAAGGCGCCCGGACCCCGTGGACCCGGGCGCACTCCTCTAGAACTCCGAGATCCGGGTCAGTTCCACAAACAGCGCCCATTGCTCGCTGACGTACCCAATGGAGATCGTGACCGTTCCTGGTTCACTATGTCCTTCGTTGGGGAGGATCTGCGGTTCGTCTGTCTCTCCACCGCGCGGAAGGTCATATCCCATCAGCATGGCCTGTTCGAGAAGCGAGAATGTGATCCCCGTGCCAAGCTGTCGATCGCGTACGGCCTCTTGCACGAAGAACTCTGTCGGGTCCGCTAGGAAGAAGCTCATCCGCTCCTCGTTCTCCTCGGAGAGACGGTCTACGACCAGTGCAACGTACCCCAACGACTGCTCCATCCAGAGCGTCAGATCGACGGCCGCCGCCTCGAAGCTCTGACTGGGAGCGTCCACCGGAACCTTCCTGCGGATCATGACCCCGCTCTCGGGTCCGCTGAATGCAATGCCCACTTCCGTCAGAGTGAACGCGTCTCCATCGTCTTCATCGTACGGGGTCAGCGCCGGGTTGGCGTCCATGTTCACCAGCAGGATCAGGTCGGTCTCCTCGAGCTTGAGTCCTCCACGTCGCAGAAACTCTCCCGGATCAGCTCGTAGGGCCTCTGCTTCAGCCCCTCCTGCGTTTAAAATCTCAACCGCATCGCGAACCAGGGAGAGGTTGGATAACACCGTGATGCTCTCCAGCATCTGCTGCCACGCTGCATCCCTGTCCGACTGAGCAACAGCTGCCGGGGCTGTCGCCACCGTTGCTGCCGCCAGGATCAAAGCCATGGTAAGGATCCGTGCTCGCCTCAGGGAGTGTTTCTTGTGGACCATCAGAATCACCTCGTTTGACTTCGCTCGGCCGCGGGCACCGACTGCTCCACTGTCGAGGAGAAGTCACCCCATCTACAGTTCGACCGCTCAATAGTTTCCAGCCTCTTCTCCCTGTGGGACACAGAGACTGCCTCTCGAGCGTAATACACATCACCATCATAGAGAAATCAACTGAGTTGACAACTCTCCGCTCCACGCTGTCGTGGATCGTCTGATCCGGCGAGAGAGCAAGAGCTTGCGTCATGCCGACTCTGTCTGTACTCTTGGACGCCGTTCCTGCCACCGCCACAACCTTTAGGGGGCACACGATGCCATCCAGACTGGTCACATCCGAGTCCGTCACCGAGGGGCATCCCGACAAAGTCGCGGATCGCGTCTCTGATGCTGTGCTCGACTGCATTCTTACGCGGGATCCCCGAGCCCACGTAGCCTGTGAGACGTTCCTGACCACCGGCCTCGTGTTGGTCGGGGGAGAGATCACCACCGACACGTATGTGGACGTTCCCTCGATCGTGCGCAACGTCCTTGACAAGATCGGTTACAACAAGCCGGGGCTGGGCTTCCATCATCAGGACTGTGCCGTGCTCTCCGCCATCAAGGATCAGTCCCCGGACATCGCTGGCGCCGTGGACCGATCGCAGGGAGGGTGCCACCCGAAGCCGGATGATCCGTACGACGCCATCGGAGCCGGAGACCAAGGGATCATGTTCGGATATGCCTGCGAGGATACCGACATCCTGATGCCTCTCCCGATTCTCCTTGCTCATCGTCTCACCCAAAGATTGTCTCAGGTTCGTAAGGACGGGATCGTTCCTTTTCTTCGTCCTGATGGAAAATCCCAGGTAACCATCGAGTACGACGGAATACGCCCGGTTCGCGCCCATACGGTGTTGATCGCGGCACAGCACGAAGATGACGTTTCACTTGAGGAGATCACCTCCAAGGTTCGGTCACACGTCATAGATCCCGTGATGGACTCGTGGATCGATGAGAACACTGAGGTTCTAGTCAACTCGTCCGGCCGTTTCGTCATCGGAGGACCCGCGTCGGATGCCGGGGTCACCGGCCGGAAAATCATCGTCGACACGTATGGCGGCGTAGCTCCTCACGGCGGAGGTGCATTCTCAGGGAAGGACCCCACCAAGGTCGACCGTTCCGGATCGTACATGGCCCGCTACGTCGCCAAGCATCTCGTGGCCTCCCACTGGGCCCGTCGGGCCGTGGTTCAACTGGCGTACGCGATCGGAAAAGCCCGGCCTCTTGCAGTTCATGTGGACACACAAGGGACCGGAACGGTCCCCGATGACGTGCTGCTCAAGGCCGTGTTGCACACCTTTGATCTTCGCCCCGGATCAATCATCGATCGATTCGATCTCCAGCGCCCGATCTACGAACCGTTCTCCGCGTACGGCCATTTCGGAAGGGAAGACATCTCGTCCCCGTGGGAACAGCTGGATCGTCTGGAGGACCTGAACCGCGCGCTGTCCTAGAGGCGGATCTGCGTCTCGGAGACCCCATCCAGAGAGGACGCCCGCTCGGCCACGCGTTGAAGATCCGGCGTTCCCCGGTGACGAATTCGATAGGTGAGCTCCACCAGACCTCTGCGGGAGTCCCACTCCCAGTTGATGAGCGTGGCACGGGTCCTTTCGTTGAAGCAACACGCAGTCAGTTCCCGTTGGACAGACTGCTGCTTGTCGGCCTCCACGGTGACGGTCAACAGCTGGTAGATGCGGCTGGGGATCCGAGAGGCCAACGGGTCGACCACAGCCAGGATGGTGATCCCGAGCGCGCAGCCCGACACCGCAATATGCCACGCCCCCAGGCCGGCCACCAAGCCAAGCATCGCCACGAACCAGAGCGAAGCCGCGGTGGTCAATCCGCGAACCCAGTCCCCTACCTTGAGGATCGTTCCGGCACCGAGGAAGCCGATCCCCGTGATCACACCGGCGGCCACCCGTCCGAGCTCCCGCGTCATATGCTCTCTCTCGAACTCGGGACCCGCCATGATCACCCAGGCCGTTTGGAGACCGACCATCACCAGAGCCGCCCCGGAGCCCACGAGCAGATGGGTCCGAAGGCCGGCCGGCCGGCCGTGAAACTCCCGTTCGATGCCGATGACGGCCGCGAGACCGGCGGCCAGCAGGATGCGTCCGATCATCGTCCACTCGACCATAACCCCGCCCTTCTACAGAGAAGTCGTTGCTCTCTCCTCGGCGATGCGTAGCACTCGTTCGATGATCTGATCCACGGGAAGATCTCCGAGATCCTCTTCGGTTCGAAGGCGAACCGCCGCGGTCCCCGCGGCCTCTTCTCGATCGCCCACGATCAACATATACGGGATCTTCTGAAGCTGTGCGTCTCGTATCTTCGCGTTCATCCGTGCCGACGTCTCGTTGATCGAAACGCGCAGGCCCGCGGCCTTCATCCGGGAGACCACCGACTGTGCATACGTCACATGGCGATCGGCGATCGGGATGACTTGGGCCTGAATCGGCGACAGCCACACAGGGAAGGCGCCCCCATAGTTCTCGATCAAGCAGCCGATGAAGCGTTCGAGACTGCCGAGCAGGGCACGGTGCACCATGTACGGACGGTGCTCCTTCCCATCCTCGGCAATGTACGTCATGTCGAAACGATCCGGAAGGTTGAAGTCGAACTGAATGGTCGAGCACTGCCACGATCGGCCAAGCGAGTCCTTGACCTTGATATCGATCTTCGGTCCGTAGAACGCGCCCCCGCCGTCATCCACCTTGTACGGGAGCCCACGATCGTCAAGCGCCGCCTGTAGTGCTTCGGTGGCTAGCGACCACCGACTCTCATCGCCGACGGCCTTTCCCTCGTGCGGCCGAGTGGATAGGTAGATGTCGAACTCGGAGAACCCGAAGGACATGAGCATGTTCATGCTAAACTCGTAGACACGTCGGATCTCCTCATCCACTTGGTCGGGGCGACAGATGATGTGGGCATCGTCGATGGTGAATCCGCGGACTCTCATCAGGCCGTGGAGCACGCCTGACCGTTCGTACCGGTAGACCGTCCCCATCTCCGCGAGACGAAGTGGAAGCTCACGATACGAGTGTACTTTGCTCTTGTAGATGAGGATTTGATACGGACAGTTCATCGGTTTGATGTAGTAGTCGACTCCATCGATATCCATCGGCGAGTACATGCCTTCACGGTAGAAGTCCAGATGGCCGGAGATCGACCACAGCTGCGCCTTGCCGATGTGAGGCGTAGCCACGATTTCATAGCCGCCCAGATCGTGTTGTTGATACCAGAACTCCTCGATCGTACGTTTCAGCCTGGCGCCCTTGGGATGCCAGCAGACGAGCCCTGCCCCACCCTCTTCGTGAATGCTGAACAGCTCCAGCTCCTTGCCCAACTTGCGATGATCTCGTTTGGCAGCCTCCTCTTGGCGCCAAAGGTAGGCATCCAGATCAGTCTTGCTTTCCCATGCCGTCCCGTAGATGCGCTGCAACATGGGATTCTTCTCGTCTCCACGCCAATAGGCGCCTGCCACCGACAGAAGCTTAATCGCAGCAGGGTCTAGACGACCCGTGGACTGAAGATGAGGTCCGCGACAGAGGTCGAGAAACTCACCTTGCTGGAAGAAGGTGATCAACTCTGCGTCCAGATCCTCCAGAAGCTCAAGCTTCAGGGTTTCCCCATGAGACATCAGCAGCTCGCGTGCTTGGGACAAAGGAATCTCCCGGCGCAGGATCTTCTCGTCGGAGG
>CAZQHD010000047.1:0-14459 GCA_964593295.1 uncultured Thermotogae bacterium
CCCAGGTACGTGACCCCATCTCTGACGATGCGCTCATAGTTGTGGGCGTGTCCGGTGAACACAATGTCCACCCCCTGCTCCACGAAGACCGGATGGTAGATCACGTCATAGCTGTATCCGCTTCCGTGATAGGCGTCGGAGGAGAACACCGGGTGGTGGAAGACAACGAACTTGTGCTGTTCCGGTCCGGCAAGTTGCGTACGCGCCCACTCTTGTTGCGCGAGGATCTGTGCTGCCTGCCGAACGTTGGTGTCCAACCCCACCACCACCACGTCGCCCCATCGAAAGACCCACCACTGCTTCTCTCGCCGTCCTCCCCCCGGAGGCAGCGTGAACTGGTCGTAGTACGATCCGTGGTTGCGCTCATGGTTGCCGAGCACCGAAAGGAGCGGAGCGCGCAATAGCATCTCGTCGAACGAAGAGAACCAGTGCTCCCAGTGGTGGGCTGCTGGGCTCTCGACCAGATCCCCTGCATGAAGGATGAACTGGAATGGGAACTCGTCCCCGGCAATGGCTTGGCCGACTGCGCGCAGGCGATTCTCCCCCTCCCATTGCCACTGCGTGTCCGATAGCACCACGAACGAGACCGGCTGGCCTGGCGGCGGCGGGGTCCAGAAGCGTCCCTCAGGGCTGTAGAGATCTCCCTCCTCTGTCTCGAGAACGACGCGGTAGACATGCTCGGCATGCGAGGAGAGCCCGTCCAACGTCACGTGCACCGTCTCTCCCGGCACCGACTCCTCCTTCAGAACGCGAGCCAACACCTCGAAGACCGGCGTCCCTTCTTCGCGAGACAGGACGGCGCACTCGACCCGCGCAGGATACACCTCCTCGGTCAGCCAACTGATCGTCACCGAGCTCTCGGAAGGGGCTCCCGTGTACGGCCCATGAATCCACGCGGTCGCCAGGACCGGAGACGAGGCAAACAGAAACACGATGACCAACAGCAGCCGTCGCATGACACTCTCCTTTCGACAGGACGCAGTCCTGTCACCGCCCGCGCAACCAGCATACTACACCTACGCCCCTCTTTCTCGAGGCGAGCGATGCTGCTGTCAGCATCAGCGTTTGAGACACCGGCGATCCATTTTCTTGATCCTCCGTCCGCGGCATGACAAGCCGGCGCCGTTGCACTAGAATCGGAAGCGTGCCGTGCTCGCTGTCGAGCGTCGGCGTCAGGAGAGGGTACCGCGATGGATAGGCCAAGAGACGAAGAACCGCGCGATTTCATCCGACGCATCATCGCCACCGACATCGCGGAGGGCAAGAACGACGGTCGCGTCCATACCCGCTGGCCTCCAGAGCCGAACGGGTACATCCACATTGGCCATGCGATGAGCATCCTGCTGAACTACTCCATCGCCCAGGAGTTCGGAGGCCTATTCAACCTTCGCTTCGATGACACCAATCCAGTGGCCGAGGACACAGAGTTCGTGGAGGCGATCCAGCGCGATGTGGCTTGGTTGGGCGCCGATTGGGAGGATCGTCTGTTCTTCGCCTCCGAGTACTTCGAGCAACTGTACACGTGGGCGGAGATCTTGATTCAAGAAGGAAAGGCTTACGTCTGCGATCTGACGGCGGAACAGATCTCCGAGTATCGTGGCACCGCGGTGCGCAAGGGCGAGCGGATCCTCACCCCTCCTGGGAAGGACAGCCCGTACAGGGATCGGTCGGTCTCCGAGAACCTCAACCTGTTCCGCCGGATGCGGGCCGGAGAGTATCCCGACGGAGCGAAGACTTTGCGCGCGAAGATCGACATGGCGCATCCCAACCTCAACATGCGAGATCCGGTGATGTACCGCATTCTCCGCGCTACGCACCATCGAACCGGTGATACCTGGTGCATCTACCCGACCTACGATTGGACGCATGGCCAGTCTGATGCGATCGAGGGGATCACCCACTCGTTGTGCACCCTGGAGTTTGAGAACCATCGTCCACTCTACGACTGGTTTCTTGACAACCTCCCGATCCCGCACCGCCCTCGACAAATCGAGTTCGCCGCGGTGGGGTTGAGCCATACCGTCATGAGCAAGCGCTTCCTCCGCCAGCTGGTGCAGCAGGCTCATGTCACCGGGTGGGACGATCCACGCATGCCGACCATTGCCGGCATGCGGCGACGCGGGATCCCCCCGGAGGCGATTCGGTCTTTCGTCCGGGAGATCGGGGTCACCAAGGCCGAAGGGATGATCGAGAGCGCGTTTCTCGAACACCACATTCGACAGCATCTCAACCGCTCTGCACCCCGCGTGATGGCTGTACTCAACCCGCTGCGGGTCATCCTCACGAACTACCCGGAAGAACAGGCCGAGTCGCTCGAGGCCGTCAACAATCCGGAGGACCCGCAGGCCGGGACTCGTCAGGTCCCGTTCGCCCGTGAGTTGTTCATTGAGCGCGACGACTTCATGGAGGCCCCCCCCAAGAAATTCTTCCGGCTTGCACCGGGCCGCGAGGTGCGGTTGCGATACGCCTACTTCATTCGCTGCGAGGAGGTCGTGAAGGACGAGTCCGGCGAGGTCGTCGCGCTGCTCTGCACCTATGACCCCGAGACCCGAGGCGGCGATGCCCCGGATGGACGGAAGGTCAAGGCGACCCTTCACTGGGTGTCAGCAGCGCACGCGATCCCGGCACAGGTCCGCTTGTACGAGAGCCTGTTCCTCACTGAGAATCCGTTGTCCCAGGAGCGCGGCGACTGGATGGATGCGCTGAACCCGGAGTCGGTTCAGATTCTCCACGATTGTTGGGTGGAGCCCAACCTGGCCAACAAGCCCCTGGGAACTCGTTTCCAGTTCGAACGGCTGGGGTACTTCTGCGTCGACCCGGACGCAAGTCCCGGACATCCCGTATTCAACCGAACTGTCACGTTGCGCGATTCGTGGCGCCGGGCACAGAAGCAAACCGAGCGCGAGACGTGACCCAAACGCCGCTATGCGTCGACGCGCGGGTCGCAAGCCGAACGGAACGAACGTCGGTCCATGCCGTCGGAACGGAGGTTGAATGCAGGTCTTGATTCTCGAAGAGCACGGGCACCAATCTGCGATGCTTGGGCTCTCGCTCTCTTACCTGCAGGATCCTGCCCGCATGGAAACGGTGGCCGAGATGCTGCGCTTCAAGCCCGACGGTCACAACAAGTTTCTCGAGTCAATCGTGGTCTGGCTGGACATCACCGCCCCTCGCTATTTCTGGCAGCAGTTCGACACGTACCGCGTCGGCGTGACCAAGCAGTCCGAGTCCACCATGCATACCATGACCCGCCGTCCGCTCGAACAGACCGACTTCGAGCACCCGATCCCCGAGGCGCATCTTCAGCACCTCAACCGGCACATTGCACAGCAGGGATGGGAGGAGGCCAAGCGAGACCTCCCGGAGTCATTTCTGCAGCGCCGCATTGTGTGCACAAGCTACATGACGCTGCAACGGATGGTCCGTCAGCGAACCACGCATCGGCTGCCGGAGTGGCACAGATTCATCGCTGAGGTGGTTGCGCAGGCGAAACACCCGGAACTCCTCCAGGAAAGGAGCCTTTCATGACGATCCTCGGTGTGCTCTCCGATCAGAGGATTGCCGAGCTTTGTGCCGGCGATCATCCCATGCTCGATCCGTTCGTTCCAGAGCAGCGGGGAAGGCCGTCGTACGGACTGGGCAGTTTCGGATACGATCTTCGTCTCGGACGTCGCTTCCTCGTTCCCCTGGGCGGGGTGAACGAGATCCTCGACCCCATCGACTTTCCGCAAGACCACTTCCGAGAGGTGGTGGCCGAGACCACCTTCGAGCTCCTGCCACACGCTCAGGTTCTGTCCGAGTCGATGGAGTGGTTCCGCATGCCGGACGATGTCTGCGCTGTGTGCTGGGGCAAGAGTTCGTACGCCCGCTGTGGCCTCCTCGTCAATGTCACCCCGTTGGAGCCTGGGTGGAAGGGGATCCTGACCATCGAGCTGGCGAATGTCAGCCCGCTGCCGATCCGCCTCCATGTCGGGCAGGGGATCGCTCAGGTGGTGTTTTTCCGCGGCGAGCGTCCTCACAGGACGTACGCAGAGAAGGAAGCCGGTGGAGGGTACCAGAACCAGCCGGGGGTGACCCTGCCTCACTGATGGCACGGGCGTCCGCGCCCCGTCTGTGTCATCATGGGTGAGAACGAGACAATCCGTTTGGGCCGAGGAGAAAGGAGGAGTCATATGAAGAGAAGCCTATGGGAGGGCATCGCAGCCTGTTTGCTTGTTGCAGCACTGGCCATCGCGACCCCTGGGCAGTTCGTCTCGGTCGACGTCGAGTCGTTCCGGTCCTGGGGGGTTCTGCGCTGGGGGAGCTGGGATCCGATGGATACCCGGCTGCTTTCCACCCGGTTCGCCTCGTTGCCGGAAGCACAAGCCGCACAGCTGGCGAACGCGCTCGCTGCGTGCTCCGCCGTCTCCAACCAGTCTCCAGCCGATCTGGGCGCCTGTCAGGCATTGGAAACCGTTCGGTTCACAAGGGAAACGACATATGACCTTCAGGCGCTGCTCGGTCGCTCGTACCGCATCAGGCTTCGCAACCTCACCGCGGGACACCTCGGCCTCGTCGTGGCCATCGACGGATTGAACACCTACGGCAATGAGCCCGTGTCAGGGGACGCCATGGATCGGAAGTGGATCCTGCGTCCATTTCAAGAGGTCACCCTCTCGGGATGGCAGATCTCGGCCACAGAGGCGCTCCAGTTCCAATTCGCCACTCCCTCGCGCTCGCACTCTGCGCTCGATACGTTGCGAGGCGTGATCCAGGTCTCCGTCTACCTTGAGGATCCGTACGCGAGCGAAGGACAGCGGGGCACGCAGGCAGGACCAACCGTTGCTCAGCCCACGGTAGTGATCCCGTTCGCCTCGGCGACGACCCTTCCACTGGAGACGATCCGCTTCGACTACTCTCGCGAGCGTGTTCTTCTGGGGATCCAATGCGAGGAGACTGACGGAGCTGGACTCCGCGTGGCCGCGGTCGTTGAAGGGACGTCGGCACAGCTGGCCGGTCTTCGCACGGGCGACATCATCACCTATGTCAATGCTCTCCCTGTGAACTCCTGCGGGGATCTCCAGTCGTTTCTCTCCACCAAGAGACCCGGAGATCGCGTGGTGGTGAAGGTCCATCGGCCCGATCGAGTCTACCTGATGACGATCGAGCTGGAGGAATAGACCAGAAGGCAAACGGGACACTGTAGGGATTGGAGAGGATCGCCCTACGGCAAACTCTCGCAAGGATCCTGGTCAGGCCGAGGAATCGGCTGGAGACGTTCCTCCACGCGACCGGTAAACGGCTCCTCCATTGCACGGCAGGCGGCGGTGTCCTCGTCGATCAACTCGATGACCTCGAGGAGCACGGCATCCTCGTGGTGCGTAGATGTGTCTCCCGACGCCACCCGTTGGAACTGGTCGGAGACGCGCTCCAAGGGCACCCGACCCACCGAGATCAGAATGTATCCTTCCGGCTCTGTGATCGCGAGGATCCTCGCGGCACCCACGTCCAACGTCCAATCGGTCCCCCGGCGGACCCCGTCCTCGCCCAGAATCTCATGGGTCACCGTGTACTGTCCCGGGGCATCGTACGTATGGACAACGGACGGTCCGATCGCTGACGACCCGTCGCCAAACGACCAGGAGAAGGCGGTGTCCTGCAATGCCCGCGGCGTCTCCGACCGGAAGACGATCTCCGCACCTGCATACGGCACAGCCGGACAGTAGAAGACGGCAGGAGGGTCATCCGGAAGAACGCGCCCCAGAATGACGCGCGTATCCCCGAATCCGACCATCTGAGGAACCTGCACCTTACCGCGCTCCGCCGACACGAACGCGGGAACCTGATCACGTACGTATCCGTACAGCTCCCAGAGGGTGACATGGCCATCACCGTTCAGATCCCCGGCACCACGGAGGCCTTCCAGAACGAAGTGCGTGAACACCCCGTGCTCAAGCGTGTGGGACTCGAACGCCTCTTGGTCCTCCGTGGACGCCGACAACACAACCCGACCCTCTAGCTGTAAGTCGTTGAACACATCGCGGCTGCCTCCCGTGGCGGGCGCATCAGAGGACAGGCTACGAGCCAATCCGCCCGAGTAACAGCTATCGAAGAAGATCACCACGTGCTCGGAAGCGATGCGATCCACGAACCGTGCGAACTCATCGTCCCGAAGCGCAGTATCCTCCTTCGCCGCCGCCCGCGTGTCGTGGAGAACGAAGAACTCGTCCAGACCGTCCTCCTCGTCGAACCCATCGTCGGGTCCCTGCACCCCGTGTCCCGAGAAGTGAATCAGCACCAGGTCCTCGCGCTCGGCGACCCTTCGAAGCCACCCCAGCCCCTCGCGCACGTTCCTCAGCGTCGCCGGCCGCGTGTCCAGCCGAACACCCACGGACGTGGCATACGAGCCCGTTTCATCCGTCAGAAGCATGATCTGATCTCCCGGGACCCCATGGTTGACGAGCCACTCAGCCATCTGTTCTGCGTCTCGATGGGCATAGTCGAGCGGCTCCACCTCCTCGTATGAGGAGATCCCGATCAGCAACGCCCACACCTTCTGGATCGGAACCAGCTCCGGGTTGATCGACACAGAGATCGGGTACTCGACAGTGTGGGAGAGCCCTTCCGTGTCACGTACGGTCAGGCGGATCACGTACTCACCCGGTTCCTCGTACCGGTGCAACGGTTCCCGCTCTCGCGACGACCATCCGTCGCCAAACTCCCACGCCCAACTGAGGAGTTCGCCATCGGTGGAGATCGAGCGATCGACGAACCTCACCGGATCTCCAACCGCTGGACGGGACGGAGAGAGATCGAACAGCGCTTGCGGCGGACGCAGCGGCTCGATCGACAGCACGTGCATCACCGCGCTGGAAATCCCATCGTCATCCAGGACGCGCAACGTCACCGGCCATGTCCCCACCGGCAGCGGATCAACGACGATCCTCGGCGACTCCGACACCCTGTCGAACACTCCGTCGGAGTCAAGATCCCAGTGATACTCCAGGATATCCCCATCCGGATCCCGAGCGCTTGAGGCATCCAGGAGGATACGGTCTCCCGCGCGGACCGACCGTTGGAGCCGGGTTCCGCCGGCCGACACGGCCGACCACGTGAACGACGCCACGGGTCTCGAGTCGGCGGGACGCACCACAATCGTCTGCTGCAGTGCGGCTATGGCTCCCCGGTCGTCCGAGACCGTCAGTTCGACCGCATAGGTCCCCGCCTCAGCGTACCGATGCTCGACAACCTCTCCCGCGGCCGCGCCTCCATCTCCGAACTGCCACCAGATCTGATCGATCTTGCCGTCCGGGTCGTACGATCCCGTAGCATCCAACCGGATCATCTCCCCCGCTTCCGGGGTTTCGGGCACCACCTGCACGGCGGGAACCGGGGGCTGATTGGCGGCACGATCCAGCCATCGATCGAGGGTAACCGCCACATCCAGGTGGATTCTCGGCCCCTGCTCTGCATTGGCACCGAGCCGCCCGCTCAGGCGGACGGCTCCTAAGCCGGCATGGATCGCCACGTCGATGTCCTCGAATCCTCCCTCGCGCGTGCTCAGGTTCACCGATGCGGTCACAGCTCCTGTCGTCCACACTCCTTCGAACACGAGGGTTCCCCATTGCGTGGGATACACGCTCGCGCCGAGCCGCCAGTCTGTCTCACGAAAGTCCCCCTGCAAGCCCAGATCGGCACAGAGCTGGGGCAGAATCCTCAGGTCAATCCCTGCAGTACTGCCCGCCATCCCCCACAGGTTCGTTCGACTCCACCGAGTCAGCAGCTCGACAATCCGACCGTCTCGCCACCGTCCGGAGATTGCCACCTGCCCGAACGCGGCATCAAGGATGTGCTCCGTACGCACGGGCATGCTCTGGAGACGGGTCGTCCAGCGTGCATCCGCGACGGCCCCCACAGCACTCATCGTTCCTGCGACCGTCCACCGGCTCGATGCCCCATCCAGAACAGCGGCCGCCTCAATCGAAGGGGTAATCCTCCAAGGGGACTGGGGCAACGGATCCCGAAACGTATAGTGGATTGTCCCTTCGACGCGTAGCCGTTTCGTCCCCGTCCACATCGAGATGATCCGCCATCTCCCCACCTCCCCGTGATCGCTCCACTCGATCTGGAGGTCTCGGAGCGCGCCGCCGGCACCGTCCCAATCGACGCCCAACCTCCAGTCCCCCCAGGTGCTGTCGTTGCGTGCAACTTGTACGCCGATGCCCACGGCGCTAACCCAGAGAGGGTTTCCAAGCGAACCAAGTGCGCGGCCATACGAGCCGCCGGTGACGCAGGGCGAAAACGGCAGCAGAGAAATATCCCCCGACGAAGCGTCGCGAAACTCAGGCGGAGACGATAGGTCCGACGCTGGACGCTCCACCCCGAGATAGTCTCCTGCGAGGTTTCCCCATGAGTTGTTGAACGCTGACTGGACCACACGTCCCGCGATCGCCCCGCGGACACGAATGCCGGCGCCGCCGTTCAGCGCGAGGATCGAGTGGCGTACACGCAGAGACAGACCTTCGAACAGTACCGCGTCTCCTTCATTCCGGGCAATGGTGACCGAGGTCATGCTGAGATCTCCCCGGTCCGACACGACGAGTCCGTGTCCCTGACCTCGGAGAACGGCCACCTTCGCGAACTCGATGCGGGCGTCGCCAAGGATCTGAACACCGTCTCCGTCCACGCGATCGATGGACACGTCGCGCCCCTCCAGTGTGGCACGTCCGCCGATGCGAACACCGGCCACCCGGCCACCCTCCAATGTCACGCCATGAAGGAGCACCGTGGCCTCATCCACTACGCGGATGTTTCCGTCGCCTGAAGTCGAGAAGGCGGCGTCGAGGAACTGCGCCGACGTTGTGCCCGCAACATGCACGCCCCAGCGTCCATTCCCCTGGAATCGGAGACGCTCTCCCACGAACGATGTCGCCCCCTCGATGTGCAAACCACCCCATGGATGGCTTCGGAACTCCGTGTTCTCCACGTGAACCGTGGCTCCAGACACGTACATCCCTACCGCCCCGTTGCTCTGGAAACAGCTGTTGAGCACCCGGACAGCACCTCCGCCGACAACCTGCAAGCCGAACCCCTGATTGAACTCAACCGCACAGCCTTGAAATGCCAACGTGGAAGGCCCGCTGACGCGTATCCCGCCGATCTGCCCCCCTGTGATGCGGCAGTCCCGGAACGCGACGCTCGAGGACGTCAGCTCGACAACCGTGGACTCCAGCATCGACGACGAACGCTCGATTTCCATCGCCTCCAGGATGACCGAAGTCACCGATGCCCCACTGATCACCGGATCATAGCCGTAGCTGCTCTGCAGCAGTGTCTGGGAGGTTCCAGCCCCCCGCAGTGTCAGCCCGGAACGCAGAGTCACTGTCTCTTCGTATACGCCGGGTCCGATGAGAATGGTATCTCCCGGACGGGCCACATCGATGGCTCGCTGAATCGAGCGAAACGCTCCTGATCCATCGGCGGAAACGACGAGATCTGCACTCCAGCCGTACACACCCACCAGAGAGAAAGCGGCCAACACGAGAGAGAACCAACATCTCCGCGTCATGCCGGGCATTGTAGGCCGGGACCGAAGACATGACAACGTACTGGACTGTCAACCCTCACGATCCGCGGCCTCCCGGTCTGTGGTATCATGCTGAGCAGGTGAGATCATGAGAGCGTTCCTCTGCATTCCCGTTGCCTCGGACCAGCGTTGCGTTCTCGCACGCATCGCCCGGGATCTTCGTGCGCGCACGTCGATGCGTGCGCGCTGGGTTGCTGAGGAGAACTATCATCTGACGTTGCGTTTTCTCGGCGAGATCGACCC
This sequence comes from uncultured Thermotogae bacterium, assembly GCA_964593295.1. Classification (GTDB taxonomy): domain Bacteria; phylum Bipolaricaulota; class Bipolaricaulia; order UBA7950; family UBA9294; genus SPBW01. The sequence goes on from CAZQHD010000047.1 coordinate 9,809, forward strand.
ACGGATCCCCGTGGAACTGGACGCACGGGTTCGCGCCGTCATGGAAGACACCTCCCCGTTCACCTGCCGCATCGATTGCGTCGGGGCGTTCCCTCGCGCGGATCGTGCCCGGGTTCTCTGGGCTGGAGGCGACAGCCCTCTCGAGCTTCGTCGTCTTCACGGGCGTCTCGATCAGGAGCTGGTCGATTTGGGGTTCTCGAGCGAACGGGTAGATCGACAGACACACATCACTCTAGCACGGCTGAAGGATCGGCCAGACGCCCGGCTCGCGGAGCTTCTCTCCGAGAGGGTGCCGGATCCACCCCTGAACCTCCCGGTCGACCGCGTCCTCATGATGCAGAGCAGGTTGACACCCCACGGCCCTCACTACCACCTCCTCTACTCCTGGCCGACGGGAGGTACCCCCAGTGCCCATTGAGTGGCTGGACCATCAGGCCGATGCAGCGTTTCGAGTAGAGGATTCGACGTTGTCTGGAGTCTTCTCCCTGGCGGCCCAAGCCGTATTCTCCCTGATGCTCGATCTGCCGCAGGTGTGCCCGAGGGAGTGCCACTGCGTCGACCTGTTCGCATCGACGGCCGACGCGCTGCTGGTGGAGTGGCTCTCGGATCTGCTTGTGCAGATCGAGCTGACGGGTCTGGTCTTCTCCCGCTTTCGGCCGCTCGTTTCCAGAGATCGCGAGAGTGGCTATCGATGCCGAGGGGATGCATGCGGGGAACCGATCGACCGTACGCGACACGCTCCCACCACGGAGATCAAGGGCATCACCCATCTCGGATTGTGGGTCAAGAGAGTTCCCGGGGGATGGAGCGCGCAAGTGGTCGTGGATGTATAGGAGAGCCCGATGATCGATGACGAACGGCTGATTCCGCAACGAAAGGCTGTCTGGCAGTTGCCTCAGACAAACGAGATGAAGGTTCCTGGGCAGTTGATCGCCGATGCCGAAACGGCAGAGCAGCTTCTGAAGGATGAGGATGACGGTACCCCGTGGTCGGCGCTTGGGCAACTCCGAAACGTCGCTTCTCTGCCGGGTATCGTCCGGTGTGCAATCGCACTTCCGGATGTCCATCCCGGGTATGGCTTCCCCATCGGGGGCGTCGCGGCATTCGATCCCGACGAGGGAGTCGCCGTGGTGGGAGGAGTCGGCTTCGACATCAACTGCGGCGTACGGCTTCTGGCTACTCCGCTTCCATGGAGCGACCTCGCATTGAAGCTGGATCCGCTTGGCGAGGATTTATTCCGCTCCGTTCCCGCGGGCCTTGGCGCGCGCGGCAGTCTCGCGCTCACCATGCCCGAGATGGACGACGTTCTCCGCGACGGCGCGACGTGGGTCGTCACCCGAGGATACGGCCGGCCAGAGGATCTCATCTTCTGCGAAGAGCAGGGCCGTATGCCGGGCGCCGACCCTCGTGCAGTCAGCCTGCGGGCCAAGCAGCGACAGTTCCAACAGATGGGAACGCTCGGCGCAGGCAACCACTACCTCGAGATTCAGCGGGTCGACAAGGTATTGGATCCGACTGCGGCAGAGATCTACGGGCTGTTCCTCGATCAGATCGTGGTCAGCATCCATACGGGATCGCGCGCACTCGGTCATCAGATCGGACAAGATGCCCTGAAGGAGATGGCGGCAGCGAGCGAGCGCTACGGACTGATTCTTCCACAGCGGGAGATGGCCTGCGCGCCAATCTCGTCACCGGAAGGACAGCGGTTCTTGGCGGCCGTGGCATGCGGGGCGAACTGTGCGTTCGCCAATCGACAGATGATCGCGGAGATGGTGCGCCGCTCCCTGCATCGGGTGCTCGGGCTCTCCGCGGACCAGGTGCGCACTGTCTACGATGTGGGCCACAACAACGCCAAGTTCGAGACCCACCTTGTGGACGGGGTTGAACGGCGCCTCCTGGTCCATCGAAAGGGGGCCACACGCGCATTTGGCGGGGGACGAGATGAAGCTCCCGATCCGTACCGTGCCGTGGGGCACCCCACCTTTGTCGGCGGAACCATGGGAACGTCATCGTATGTCCTCCGCGGATCCGCCACCGGGATGAGCGAGACGTTTGGAAGCGGCATCCACGGCGCGGGACGTGCCCTGTCTCGGAAGAAGGCAGCCAAGAAGTACTGGGGCGAGACGGTCGCCTCGCAGCTTCTACGCGACGGCGTTGTACTCTGGACGCATTCCCTACGGGGGATCGCCGAGGAGGCCCCGGGTGCCTACAAGGACATCGAGGCCGTGGTCGGAGCTTCGGTCGATGCTGGGATCACCCACCCGGTGGCGCGACTGCGCCCGGTCGGGGTGATCAAGGGGTAGGCGTCCTCCGGCGTGCGATCCTGCGGCGCAACGGCGCAAACGCCTGCGTATGGCGAGCAATGGCTCGTGCCAGCTTCTTCGGATCGTGCTTCACAGTTTCCTTGCCCGCCCAACGTGCCGTACCCAGCAGATCAGCACGGATCAGCTTCAGACCGTGCGCATGGCTGTCGGTTAGATCGTCGACCACCGGCTCCGCCGCCTCGTCGCGATACCGGGCCAAGAACTCTGGACTCGGGGTCGACGCGTTGACCAACAGCCAATCGAACCGGTGGAGTCGTATGTACTGGTTGAAGACCTGTAGATGGTCCCCCAGGGTGAGCGAGTCCGTCTCCCCATATTGCGTCATCAGGTTGGCCACCAGGAGTTTCTCGGCTGCGGATCTCTCGATCGCATCAGCGACACCGTCGATAAGAAGGTTGGGTACCAGACTTGTGAACAGACTCCCTGGCCCGAGGATGATCAAGTCCGCTTCTGCCAGCGCCTCTAACACCCGCCCGTACGGGCGAACATGGGCCGGCTGAAGAGACATGGTGTGGATCCGACGCGGATCCGTTGCAATGCGCGTCTCCCCGACGAGGACGCCGCCATCCTCCATGGTGGCCACGAGCTGTGCGTGATCCAGCGTGGCCGGTAGCACCTCCCCACGGATGTTCAGGAAGTGGCTCATCGCCTCAATCGCACGGTCGAACCCCCCCGTGGCTTGCTCCAGCCCCACCAGCAGGAGATTGCCCAGTGCATGTCCGGCCAGCTCGTCCGGTGCGGTCAACCGATACTGGAAGTAGGCGGAGAACCGCTCCTCATCGTCGGCCAGCGCAAGAAGGCAGTTCCGTACATCTCCCGGCGGGAGCGTATCGATCGATTCCCTCAGTCGGCCGGAGCTTCCGCCATCGTCCATCACCGTCACCACCGCGGTGAGATTGGAGGTCAACCGCTTCAGGCCGCGCAGGAGTGTCGACAGCCCGGTCCCTCCACCTACAGCAACGATCCGCGGGCCACGACGAAGGATCCGCCCCTGGTAGATCAATGCGGACGCCTTGTCCGAAGGTCGAGGCGCGATCGCCCGGGTGACTGAGCGAACCAGATGCACCAGCGAAAGCAAGAACACGGACAGACCAATGATCAGCATCCCCGCCGCCAAGAGATACCGCTGCCACGCGCCAAGCGGGAGGATTCGGTAGAGCATTCGCGCCGCATCTGCGCCGAACGCCAGCAGCGCCGCCACGGCCACCACACCCATCGAAAGGAAAGCCAGCAGGGCCCAGCGTTTCACCCCGAGGCCCGGCACCAGCCAACGAAAGGGGCGGAGCACAGACCGTCTCAATGAGACCGTCCGTTCTTCATGACAACGTCCAGAATGCCTGACACGCCAGAGAGCGCCCGTCGCAACCCCTCACTGGGAGAGACGAAGAAACGAGCATCTGCGCGGATCTGTACGCAACCTAGACTGTCCTGGACCTGGATGAGCACCGGGGCGTCCCCCGGATGCGCCTGCAGAGTCCTCGTGAGTCTGCCAAGCCCATCCGGCGTGACCAGCTGACCATCCAGCGTCAAGGTCACCGACATCCGGGCCCGCTTCGACACTTCCTTCAGGGCGAAGGCATCCTCCACGACCAGGTTGACATCTCCGTTCCTCGTTCCCACGGTGACCACAAACCCTAGCAGTGCGTCCTCTTCGAGGACGTCGTTTACTCCTTCCAGAACCTTCGGAAACAGGGTGACCTCGGCCTCGCCTCGGCCATCCTCAATCACCGCAAACGCCATCGACTGTCCCCGTTTGGTGTCCACGCGTCGACAGGACTTCACCCGGCCGCCGATCATCACCTGCTGGCCGGCATGCAGATCATCCACTGCGCAAAGGGAGTGGCAGTACAACGCGAGCTCATCAGTATATGCATCGAGCGGATGGCCGGTCAGATACAGTCCGAGCATCTCTCGCTCGAAGTACAGAAGGTCACCTGCTGAGAACTCCTCCTCCAGCACCTCGGGGTCGCGGAGCACGGCTCGCTCGACACCGAAGAGAGACGTCTGTCCGGTCAGATGCTCGCGCCGGCTGCTCTGTAGCATCTCCATCGCCTCCGGCAGGTGAAGCAGCAGTCCACGTCGAGAGGCCCCCAGCCCGTCAAACGCGCCCACCTTGATCAGCGCCTCAAGCGCCTCTCGATCCAGGCCATCCTCACGGATGCGACGGCACAGATCGAAGAGAGACTCATACGGAGTAGAACGAGCACGCACGATCGACTCCACCGCCCCGGTGCCCACGTGCTTGATCGTCCCCAATCCGAAGCGGATCGCACGGCCTCCGTCCACAGGCGTGAACTCACACCGAGAGACGTTGATGTCCGGCGGCA
>CAZQHD010000048.1:0-14351 GCA_964593295.1 uncultured Thermotogae bacterium
GGCGACTACTACCACGTCGACCAGGTCGAGAAACTCGACGAGGTCAACCTCACCTCTGTGATGTTCGTTGATGAGATCGGGCGGTTGGAGCTTGAGGGCAGAGGACACGCTCCCTCCGTACGCCGAATCCTGAGATCGGAGGCCGTGCCAGTCTTTCTCGTGCGAGATACCTTCGTTGAGCAGGCCATCGAGCTGTTTGGGATACAAGATCCGATGATTGTCTTCGTCTCGCAGTTGCGCGAGGGCGAGGAAGACATTCCTGCGGGGAAGAAGACCTTCTGGCAGATTGTCGATTCCATTCCGTATCCAATGCTGGTCACTCTCTGTGATATCGATGGGTTTCCGCAGTCGCGTCCTATGCACCTGATCGACCACGACCCGCACACGCTATGGTTCGCCACGTCTCGAGCGTCCCGTAAGGTGAGACAGATGCTGAAGAACCCGAAGGTGACGGTTCTGTTCGTGGACTCGACGCGCTACAACTATGCCGACCTCTACGGAGTCGCGCGTGTTGTTGAAGACCGGGAGCGACAGAAGAGCTTGTGGAGAAATGATTGGGAGGAGGACTGGCCGGAAGGGCCCTCAGACCCTGATTATGTCCTGATCCGTGTGGAGGGCCTTCGTGGGCGCTACCTGCGTGGGTCCACCGGAGAGTCAGGGGAGATCTACCTGATCGACTCGAAGACCGGTGCCGCCGGGCTCGATGAAGACGACGCGGAGAGAGGAGGCGGATGAGCGAATGGATCTCGCAACACTACTATCGGGGTTCGTCATCGGAGCGGCCGTGGGAAGCCTCGTGATATGGCTCTCGCTCCGGAGGCGCCTGGTATCCGAACACAGAGCAAATGTTGAAAACGCTCGTCTGGAAGAGGAGCTTCGAGCCGAGCGGAGCAAGATCGCCTCATGGGAGGGCGTTCAAGAGCGAATGCGCGAGACGTTCACGACGCTGGCGCATCAGGCACTCGCGTCCAACGCAGATCAACTTCTTACGCGGTCCCGCGACCAGCTGGAGGCTCTCCTGCGGGAGGTGCGAGGCGACTGGGGAACGCACAAGGAAGAGATCAAAGGGCTTGTGGATCCGCTGAGCAAGACGCTGGAAACGATGGACCAGCAGGTGCGTGTCCTGGAGCAGAAACGCGAAGGCGCCTATCAGAGCCTGGGAGAACGGCTCAAGGATCTCGGGGACGCACAGTTTCAGCTTCGACAATCCACGACTCGGCTCGAGCAGTCCCTCAAGTCGTCCAGTGTGCGCGGACGGTGGGGAGAGCTTCAGCTTCGCCGTGTGGTCGAGCTCGCAGGGATGACGAAGCACGTAAGCTTCTCGGAACAGGTCACGGGGGAGAAAGGGCGTCCGGATATGATCGTGAGGATGCCCAATGACGGTATCTTGCCGATCGATGCGAAAGCGCCGGCCGGCGCCTACCTAGACGCGTTGAAGCTGGAGGGCGATGCGCGTCAAGCGAAACTGGCAGATCACGCAAAGGCCATGCGAGCACACATTGTCGATCTTTCGCGCAAGGCGTACATGGAGCAGTTCGATCCTTCTCCGGAGATCGTTGTGATGTTCGTTCCGTTTGAGTCAGCACTGTCGTCGGCTTTTGAGCAAGACCCCGATCTGCTTGAGTACGGCATCGAACAGCGCGTTCTCGTAGCATCTCCTGTGACACTGCTGGCCCTCCTGCGTGCTGCCGCGTTCGGATGGCAGCAACACGACCTGGCCGAGAATGCCCGACTGATCGCGGAGCAGGGGCGTGAGCTGTATGCACGGTTTCTGAATGTGATCAGGCCGGTCGCCGATGTCGGAGATCGAATGGGAAAGGCAGTGGATGCGTACAATCAGGCCGTGGCCTCCATGGAGACGAGACTGATGCCTTCTTTGCGTCGGTTGAAAGAGGTCACCGTCTCGTCCGAACCGGCTCCCGTGCTCCGACCGGTCGAACAACGGCCTCGGGTTCCTCAGGATGAGACGCTGTAGCGCCTCTCGTCCTGGAGATCCGGACGAAGCCTTTGGGTGCGGGTAGGCCCTCAGAGTCCAGCCTGACGGATCGTCTAGGGGGATTTGAGAACATCGCGGGGGGGAGGACTAGGGCAGCTGGCGCACCCCTTCACCGTGGTCAGCTCGGTGAACACGCCCTCTTGCAGATGGAAGATCTCGTGTCCGTGTGCATCGGAAAAGTAGGTCCATTCCTCGTATAGAGGGTCTTCCTTGCGAGGCTGACGGATGAGAACCGGCTTCCCCATGCTGGCCTGGAGCATCTCTCCGGTCATCCCGAACCAGACGTCCCCACGGACGATCCGTTCGCAGACCCTCTCCTCCCAGTGCGGGTGTTCCTCGCGGCATTCTTCCACGATCCGCTCAAACTGGCGGGTGATCGACCATCTCAGAGGAACTCCTCCGTCGTCGAGCGCTCCAAGAGCGAAGAACGTCACCACTCCCACCGCCAACAGCCCTATAAGCAGCCATACGTTGATCGATCCGTCGTTCATCGAAAAGTGCCTCCCGTTATGATCTGCCATCTTATCACGTGAAGCGGTTGAACGGGCGGTGGTGAGCTCCGGATCATCTCGACTCCGTGCATGGATACTCCATCCGACAGGCAGAGTGCTGATCCATCAGTCATCCGATGCACCAGCTGAGAGCCTGCTTCCTTGGGAAGCGAACTCGTGCAGTAGCCCCCGAAGCTCGGCGGAGTTGAGCATGGAGTAGCGAGCTCTCGAAGGAGAGCTCCCGATGCGCACGCCGAATGCATGAGCTGGGAGGATGGCGAAGACCTCCTCATCGGAGGCGTCGTCTCCAGCACAGAGCACGAAGGTGTACGATGCCTCCATCAACCACTGCTTCGCCAGTTCAACCTGGGACACACCGGCGCTTTTGATCTCGATGAACCCCTCTCCCTGAAGAACATCGAGCATGTACGTCTGAAGAATGGGGCCGATGTCGACCAAGAGTTCAGCCACCCTCGACGTTCCGAAGGCCCGGACGGTACGGCTGTAATCCCAGACCAACGAGTATTCCTTTGCCTCGATGCGAGATCCTGGGGTGCGTCGGGTGTAGGTCTCCAAGACCGACTGAAGTTCTCGCTTCCACTCTCTGGTGGGCGTTCTCGGCATCGTCCAGTGGCCCTCCGGTGTTCGCATCCATACTCCGTGCTCTGCGCTGAGCCGCAACGGGAGGTTCCCAAACCAGCCGTCCATGACCTCTCGATCACGTCCGCTGAGCACAGCCACGCTGTTTGCCGGGTCCGCGCAGAGATCCCCAAGAAGACGCAGGAGTTCCTCTGAAGGCCGGCTCGCATCGGGATCTGGCGTTCGTTCAGTCAGTGTGCCGTCGTAGTCCAGCAGCAGCAGACGGGAGGAGGAGGATCTGTACTGCTTGACGAGCCGACTGCGGGCTTCCCCCCGGAGCCGGGTCGTGTGCAGACGACGCCCAAGCAGGTGCACCGCATCGAGTTCAGAGAGAAAGTCCTTCGCCCAGCAGACAGTGTCGTTCTGTTGGATGCGCTGTCTCATGGCACGGCATCGTTGTTGCCGCTCCTCCAGGGGCATGGCCAAAGCGGTTTCGATGGCCTCCGCGATCTGTCGATGGTTGTTGGGGTTCACGATCAACGCTTCGCGTAACTCGTGCGCAGCGCCTGCGAGCTCGCTGAGGATCAACACGCCATCCTCATGGGTCTTGGCAGCAAGATACTCTTTGGCGATGAGGTTCATCCCGTCGCGCAGTGGCGTGAGCAGTGCAACATCCGCGCGGCGGTAGAGATCGATGAGTGTTCCCTCAGGAAGGAAGCGAAACAGGTAGCGAACGGGAAGCCAGCTCAGGGTCCCGAACCGGCCGTTGACGTGCCCCACGGCTTCGTCGAGGGAACGCCTCAGTCTGTCATACTGCGCAATTCCGGACCGCGAAGCGATGGCTTTGAGGATGAGGGTCACCTTGCCGTGACGCTCCGGATGCTCTTCCAGGAATCGCTCGAATGCGCCTAGACGGTGGAGCATGCCCTTGCTGTAGTCGAGCCGATCGATGGAGAGGATGAGTTTTCGCTCTTCGTCTTCGTCGATCGATGCGAGATCCTGCGACGGTGCGCGTTCAACCGACTTACGGGAGAATCGGGAGAAGTCGATGCCCATCGGGAACGCGTCGGCTCGAACCAGGCGATCCTCACAAGGAACCAGTGTCTTTCCCATGGGCACAGGGAAACGGCCCAGAATGCCGCCAATACTGGCAAGGAAGTGACGTACGTAGTCGAAGGTGTGAAACCCGACCAGATCGGCGCCCATCATGCCTTCCAGCAGCTCGTTTCTCCACGGAATCAGCTTCAGAATCTCCGAGGAGGGGAACGGAATGTGCAGGAAGAACCCGATCTTGGCTTGTGGGAGACGGTCGCGAAGCATCCGTGGCAGGAGAAGAAGCTGGTAGTCGTGTACCCAAATGGTGTCTTCGGACGACGAGCGTTCCACCACCGTGTCGGCGAACCTCTCGTTCACGGTAACGTAGTGGTTCCAGTCGGACTCTTCGTATCGTGCGTAGGAGGGGAAGTAGTGGAAGAGAGGCCACAGGGTCTGATTGCTGAACCCCTTGTAGAAGCCGTCGATCTCGTTCTCATGGAGGAAGACGGGGTGACAGCTCTGGTCCCTGAGTCTCTCAGCGATCTCCCGCCTCTGGTCAGGTGTGAATGACTCCATGGATCCTCCCGGCCAGCCGATCCACTCGCTGTTTCTCTCTCTGTAGAACGAGGCCAGTCCCGTGGCCAGTCCGCCGACGCTGGATGTGACTTCAATGTGTCCCTTGTGCGTGGAGACCGTCACCGGAAGACGGTTGGATACGATGATCAACTTGCACATGGCCTGTCTCCTTGCGCCGTCTGCTCGATCGAGGCTGAAGACCGAGTGTGCTTGCGATTGCCCAGCAGTACGGTTCCTGTTCCGACCAGGCAATCCTCCAGGACAACGTTCTCTAGCCGGCAGTCCGTGTCGATCACACAACCGGTGATCGAGGATCGGGAAACCATGGTCTGACCCAGAAGGATGCTGTCCTGTATGTGGGCGCTGTCTGCCTCGACCCCGGGCCCAATCCACGCCGCTCCGTCCATGAGATGGCGGTTCGCCGCCAGGTAAGAGTCTCGATCCCCGATATCGAACCAAGGGGCGTGGAAGATGAACGGATCCATCGTCATGCCCTGCTCCTCAAGACACCACTCGTTGAAATACCCGGGAGCGTCCTTTCCGGTGGGCGCTGTGGCAAGGTACGTGCGAAGCAGGTCCAGTGTCGAGCGGGGATAGATATAGCAAGCTGTGCTTGCCAGCGTGCTTTTGGGCTGTCGAGGTTTCTCCTGGAATCCCGTGATCCGACCATCGTGCACAAGGACGACGCCGTATCGGTCTCGAACGGCGTCGAGAGACTCCATCTCGTGGAGTGCGATGAGGGGATTGCCTCGGTAGGACTTGAGAAACGACTCGATGGCGAACCCGAAGTAGTTGTCCCCTGCAATCACAAGCACGTCGTCGTCCACGGCACAGCGATCGAGGACAAAGGCGAGCGCGCCGATTGTCCCGAGCTTCTCCTGTTCACAACGTGTCTCTTCGACGACAAGCTCTACGTGTCGACCGGTGGTCTCTTCCCAGTGGGAAAACGCGTCGGCGAAGCGGCGATTGGTGGAGATGATGGGGGTTCCAGGCAGAGCAGGGTCGTCGAGGATGTAGTCGATGATCGCCTTGCCGGCGAGCGGAAGCAGTGGTTTCGGGCGTTTCGAAGTGATCGGGTGTAGACGAGTGCCGTACCCTCCGGCGAGCAAGATGGTTCGCATGAACTCCTCCCGTTCTGGGTTTGTCGAGACTTAGGGTCCAAGCCCACAGCTCGTTCAGTCTGGCGTTGTGTGTAAGCCTGTCTCGTGAAAGCCGACTTGCGAGACATCCCCACCCTCTGCGGACCACAGGTCTCGGTGATCAGAGAGCCCGCCGGTCAGCGCATCACGAAGATGGGAGACTCTCCCGCGGATCGCTGATACTATGAAGCAGAACAATACCGAAAGGATCCAGATACTCCGGTAAGTCCAGCAGCCTCCGAAGATGTGAGATACAGTCGCAATCGGGGTAGAGGGGGAAGAACACTGGGCGGAGCGACTGTACCCATGCCGCTCGCATCGCGTTCATCGTCGCATCATAGCATCCGCTGATCAGGGAACCGAGGTGGGGACAGGCCAAACGATCTCCGCAGATCACGAGCACTGACAGAGGATCCTGACGATCCTTCGGCAATGGAACAATCTGCTTCACCGCGCGAAGCCTGTCTAGATCTTGGATTCGGATCACAGACCAGGGGTTTCGTGGCCCGGTAAACGGCGTATCTAGGGCTGCACGACAAGGAGCCTCTTGATCCTCGTGGCAGACAGGTACGCGGAAGCGATCTGGCATCCGATGTTTCTGGGGCTCTTCATCTTGCATGGGGTCGCCATGACACCTCCTCAAGGATTGCGCGATCGGTGACGATCGGCTTCTATGCTTCGCAATACACTTCAGTATACACAAAAGCTCGTCTTTTTGCAAACTTCAGCCTCGACAAGAGCCATCGGGCCCGCGAGAGATGACGAGCGTCGGTCGACCGAGCTGCCTTTGGTAGAAGCGGGTCGGTCCCGGGTGCGCGGCTCTTCCCACTCCGCAATGGGCTGCCCCATGGCCGGCCAGCAACTGACGAATGGTATGCTTGCTGTGACTCCGCGCGCCCGGGGTTCGAAGAGGGTTCACCGCAGAGACGAGGATCCGCAAGAGTCAGCTTGTGAAGAGGAGTTCTTCCATGGGACAAGCGATCGTGTGTGGGACGCTTGTGTTGACGAACTGTCAAGGGGTGATGCTCCTCGTGCGGCGGAGAAGGCTCTCTGGGAAGCTCTGTTCGCTGTAAGAGCAGGTACCCAACGGATGGCGCACGATGCCAACCGAGCCTCTGGCCTTGAGCGGCTTGCCCGATCGATGAGAACGCCTGTAGAGTGTTGCCGAGAGTATGGGGATTGTGAACGCGGCCGAACCCGGGCGACACTCGGGATCGGGGAGAAAGCGCACAGAGCACACACGACAGGAGGTGTCCGATGACATCCACGAAGTGGCGAGTTGTGGCCCTCATCATAGGGTTGGCGTACGGGCTGGCTGGATGCAGCTGGTTTCTTCCACCGGAGATTGAGATCCAGACGATCGGGTTTGCTCCTACCGAAGGTGCCGTTCACACCACGGTGACGCTTGTAGGACAGGGATTCGGCGAGACCATCGACGGTGGATCCATTCGCTTCTCTGGCGTATCTGCGGAGATCCAGTCATGGACGGATGCCAATATCGTTGTGCGGATTCCGGTTCTTGCCACGCCGACCGGTCGGCGGACGGTCCCCGTAGAGGTCCGGCGGGCGGGAGAACTGCTGGGACGAGGGACCTTTACGGTGGTTCGAGGAATCCTGTTCCAAACAGATCGCGATGGTCGTTGGGAGATCTATGTCATGAACCCTGATGGTTCGCAACCGACGAACCTAACAGACCATGCGGGGCATGACACAGAAGGCATATGGTCTCCGGATGGAACGAAGATCGCCTTCGTGTCCACGCGAGATGGAGATTCGGAGATCTACGTGATGGGTGCCGATGGGTCCAATGCGACCAACCTAACCAACCATCCGGGCAGCGATACCTTCCCTGTGTGGTCGCCCAACGGCCGCAAGATTGCGTTCATGACAGACCGTGAGAGTGTCGCACTGATGGGTCTCGGTTCGGATCCCAAGATCTTCATTCCGACCAACGTGGAGATCTTCGTGATGAATGCGGACGGAACGGGTCAGATGAACCTGACCAACCACGACAGCTGGGACGGATTCCCCTCGTGGTCCCCAGACGGTCGCCGGATCGTCTTCCAGACAGATCGGGATAGGGTCGGACTCATCGTGGTGGGCATTGAGCCGGACGGGTTCGGGCTGGAGATCTATGCGATGGACGCAGATGGGGCTAACGTTTCACAGCTGTCCAGCAATCCGGAAGACGACGTCTACCCCGTCTGGTCCCCGGACGGCACGAAGATCGCATTCCAATCGTACCGAGACGGAAATGCCGAGATCTACGTGATGAATCCCGACGGTTCAGGGCAGATGCGGCTCACCAGCAACCCGGCGGTCGACGTCATGCCGACGTGGTCCCCGGACGGACGGTGGATTGCGTTCCAGAGTCATCGTGATGGGAATGCGGAGGTCTACAAGGTCAATGCATCCGGCGGATCGGTGACGCGCCTGACGAACGCTTCCGACGCCGACGAGGGTGCGAGTTGGTCGCCGGACGGACAGCAGATTGTCTTTCAGAGTCAGCGTGACGGGAATCCGGAGATCTATCGAATGAACGCAGACGGCTCTGCGGTGAAACAGTTGACGGGCAATCCAGCCGCCGATGTGAGTCCGTGCTGGGGAACGCAGGGCTGGCCCCCGATGATCTAGACGACAGCGCACCCGACTCCTTCTCCGAGAGATTGGGGAGTGTAGGACGGGACGGCCTTTCCAGAGGGCCATGGATCGAGCACGCCGTGCGCTCTACGGAACCGTGAGGGTGAAGAAGATTCTGGTGGGCGACCAGATCTCCTCCATGCCCAACGGGTAGAGTCCAGCGCGATCATAGGTGTGTGAGAGCGTTCCGCTGCCGGTTTGGAAGTCTACGATGATATGCTCTGCGTACCCATCTCCCCAGGAGACGGAGTACTGGATGCCGAATCGGCCCCAGTAGCGGACGGTGGCGGTTCTCCCCTCCAAAGAGACGAGGGACAAGTAGCAGTCCACTCGGTGGACGAGCACGGGATGTTGGGCTACGACCCGGCCTTGGGGATCCGTCAGCTGGATTGTGTACGTTGTGGGAATCTGCCCGCCTGAGGTCTCTCCATCCACGGCTTGGTAGAAGTGCTCGTACGTCGGCTCATCTGGAAAGACGGCAGAGATGCCGTACGAGGTCGAGACGTCCCCCCAGTGCAGTCTGTATCCGGTGAACGGGACGCCGGTGACTCGCACCTGCACCCACCCATGATTCTCTTCGATCAGGGCGATGCTTGGAGCGGGCGTGGGCGGAGCGGTGATGGGGGTGGGTTCACACCCGACGAGCAGGAAGAGCATCGCCAGGATCCCCAGGAACACGATCCGCCCCGCGACATGATTCATGAAGCCTCCTTCGTCTCGTCCTTTGCGCATCTATGGTGCGAGCGCTAGTCTACGCGACGGACGGTCCGCCGTGCAACGATCGAAGAGCGTCATGACGGAGGCCAGGGGCATGCCTTCAGGCTCAGCGGATCGGGGCGAATCACGGGAGGAAGGCAAGGACCCATAGGGCGAGGGTTCCTGCAGCGGTCAGTCCCCATCCCAAAAGGAGAGAGGCGTCGGCCCCAGACTGGGCAATCGGGCCGAGCTTGGGGAGCAGGGCTGAGTACTGCCAGGTCTGCTCGCGAGGATCCACGCTTCCCGTTGGAATGAACGCTCCTCCGAACATCAGCACGATCCCTGCCGAGAGGAGCAAACTGGTCTCCCAGGGACGGTACACGACGGGCAAGCTGAGCTTCCGTGCGGTAAGCAGCATGGCGCCGAGCCGAGCGCCGAGGAGCGTTCCGATGATCAGTGGGACGCTCCAGAACACCGCCCCCTTGAGGGGTACGTCCTGGCGTATCATCATGAGGTATCCGAGCAAAGTGAGGATGAGGAACGTTGTCCCCGAGGCCCGCCCATCCGAATGGAGGGGCCGAGCCGACGCATGGAGAACCATCCGTTCGGTCCGGGGGAACCGACGGATCCGTGCGGCTCCAAAGGAAGTGGCCAACATCCAGAATGTGCATTGTGCGGAACCAGACGGTGACGATCCTCCATGCGTAGAGTCGCAGCTGCTGACTGAACGAGAGCCGCTCGAATCCGTGTTGGGAGAACCGATTGCTGGATGACGGGTTATGTCCCTCGATCGATGCGAACAGATCGGTGTACCCGTCGGATTCGAACCCCTCCATGGCTCGGTCGAGTCGATGGGGGGCGATGCCCTGACCTCAAGCTGCGGGAAGGGTGAAGATCCACTTGACGATTCCACCCCGACGCGAGGAGTCGATCGAGAAGGAGGACAATGTGATCCCGCCGACGATGCGACCGTTGAGTTCAACGACGAACGCACAATTCCCTCTAGCAAAGAAGAGTTGCGCGATCCAACCGAAACACTGGCGCATGATGTTCGCCAGGTGTGGCTCTACTCCGGACTGCAGGGCGCGGACCCGGCCCTCGGAGCGACACATCTGTTCTCTGCTCATTGTTCCTCCTCGATGCGATAGGAGAGGCTCCCAGGAAGGGGTTGAGGTTCGCAGGATAGACAGTGTCTCCCCTGCGCGGCGTATCGATTGAGTTCCATAGACCATCTCCCATGGGTTTGGTAATGCACATTACCGACCGATTCGAATGCCATCGATAGAATGAATCGGATCGAGGCGGAGTGAGAATCCCCGGTTTGGAGGGCGGTCGGAGGATAGGCGTTCCTCGTCATGGTTGATGGACCCACAGCGGGGTCTGCGCAGACTACCGGACCTCCGCGAGAAGAACCCAAACGCATCGAGGAGGCTGGTATCGTGAAAAGGGCTGCTGTCTTAGGTCTGATCTGTGTAGTGGCGTGGGGGGTCAGCGGATTTGCGTTCGCGACCCTGGGCGGATTGTGGGATGCGAACATCATCATCAATCCGCAGACGCCGACGATCTCGATCGACACCACGATCGAGGTCAACTACATTGTGGGGACATGGAGTTTCGGATCTGTCACGTTGATTGAGGATGCGGAGTGGACGTCTCAGAGCTTCGGAGTCTCAGGGGCGCTGGGCCTCTTCACCAGCATCGGTTCTTCTCTTCGTTTTGATCCAACGGCGATCTCGTTCTTGAGCTGGAACCTGAACGCCAAGATGCAGCTGGCGGGTGTGACGTTCGCTGCGGACTTCACCCTGACCCCCGGGGTGACGGTCACCAAACTCGCGGCGTTGGGCACGATGGGAGATGTCGGCGTCAATGCGCAGCTTACGCTGGGCAGTGGAAACGGTTGCGACTTCGAGTTCAATACGTTCAGGATCGTGACCACGTTCCCGTTCTGTTGTGATCTATCCATCACCGGGTCCCTGGAGTTCGACTGCGAGACTGGGTTTGCCGGTGCCTGTTTCGCGACCAGTTTCCCGATCTTCGGATTCGGCACAGCCACCACCTCGATCTGCTTCCTGCCGGAGAGCAAGGACGTCGAGTTCGGGTTTACGCCGGCCGAGGAGCTCGTGGGAATGTGCGTTGAGGTCTATGGTTGGACAGGCATTGGCTTCGAGGGGCTCGCGATCAGCTGCACGCTCGGCAACGTGACGTTCCGGGGGGAAACCTGGATGGGAGAAGAGAACGCGCCCACAGGTTTGGGACTGCTGCGGGACACGGAGTACTTCGAGGCGTACCAGATCAAGACCGTCGACCCGGGCTGCTGCGGCCCGTTCGACTTCGACCTCACATTCTACTTCGCAGATACTGCGAATACGCTGTTCAATGTGGCCCTGATCGAGTCCAACTTCGGAATTGTGCTCTCGGATTCGTTCCGGCTGAAGATGGGGCTTCAGATTGACACGGTCCTCGGCGCGTTCGCCGAGTGGTCGATCGGGTTCGTGGTGACCTGGCCGACAGAGTAGTTCGAGAGGAGCTCTCCTGCTGTTGACGTACAAGGAGATGTCGTCCGATGGACACGAGGCGGCGGCTTCGTCTGATCTGACCACGTAAGGTATGTCTTGGACCCGTCTGGCTGAACCCGCCGATCCCCGCACGTTCTGACTCGCGGGCAGAGTGAGATCGTGGGAGAGCGGCGCGAGAGCACCGGAAGTGGGTTGCCTTCCGGTGCTCTCTGATTGGATCAGAAGAGAGAGGATGATCCTCTCCAACATACTCCAGCGAGACCTCCTGCTACTCGGGGGCACCGCCGCCGCAGTACCCCTCTACCTCGACCGAGGCATCCACGCTCGTCGACGCGCCCTGGCTGTCCGTGACCGTGAGACGTGCGGGCACAGTCCCGCTCCACATCCAATCCCAATCGATATATTGGGCCTGGACACCGAGAAACTGAACGTTCAGCCAGACCCATTGACTGGTCTGGGTTCCATGTGGGCCGAAATCCCATGCGAATGTCACAGAGTCGCCATTGGGGTCCACAATGCCCGACCAAGCGTCCTCGTCGCCGAACGCTCGAAACTCGACATCGGTCTCCACGTCCACGGTTGTGCAGAGTACGACCTGGCTTTCAAGGAATACGTTGTACTCGTCTCCAGGACCCTCTTCCTCGCCTCCGCCCGTGCGTCCAACGAAACTGCCTTGTATGGTTTGCGCTCCGGGCGTGGCGGTCTCATCGCTGGGCGGAGCGATCTCGTACTGCACGGTCGCCTCACCCTCGCCCAGGAAGAGGCTTCCTAGAAGTGAGTTTCCGATGACCGCGAGGTCTTCCCCCCAGTACTCTATGGTCCAGCCTTCCGGTACGGTCTCCTCAACCTCTACAGAGCCGATCTCTCCGGTGAATCTCAAGGTGACTTGGCCGGCCGACCACCACCAACCCCACGGAACAAAAACGGCGTCCCCCGTCTCCCAGCTCTCGATCTCGCGGGCGACGGTGAGCGGGCCTTCGGACCCGGTCTTCAGGCTGTCTCCTCCAGAACAGGTCGGGGTGGTGTTGCTCCACCACCAGGGATCATGCATCCACTCGAATCCAGCGTACGGGGCAATGTTGGCAATACTCACGGGTTCTGTCTTGACCGAACGGGCACCGTCATCGTCCCAGACCTCAAGCGTGACAACGCGTGTTCCTCGAAACAGCCGACGTCCGCCCTCTCCCTCACCGCCCGAGCTGAACAGCACATGAGGACCGCCGGATGTGTGGCAGGACTCACCGCCTTCTCGGCACTCATACTCCCCGTCGAACGCCCAGAGCCGTGCAGAGATCTCGAGCCACGGCTCGCCATCGAAGGATTGATCTGTGAACGCAACGATACCTGACGCAGCCGGTTGATCCGGCGCGCGCATGACATGGTTTCCCTCTCCTCCCCAGAAGAGCTCATCGGCCGGAGGTAGGATCGGGTCGCCGGTGAACGTATGGGAGAACTCAGCGGTGGGGGGCACGTTGGCGATTGGGATCCAGCGAGTAGCGGATGCTGTAGCGCCGCCGGAGTCCGCAATGGTGAGCGTCACCTCGAAGCTGCCCTCGCTGCTGTCATCCGTGAACCCAAACACTGGGTGCTGAGTGAGCGGAGAGCTCCCGTGCAGGTAGTCGCCCGGTCCGACGATATCCCACTTCCATGAGACGATCGATCCAGTCGCTTCTACCGACACAGGAAGACTGGCGGTGGTGACTGCGCCTTCGTCGTCGGTGACTCGGACGATCACCTCGTAGGTTCCAGGGGCTGCGTACGTGTGGCGGGGAGCAGCGGAGTCACTGCGTCCGCCATCCCCGAACTCCCACTCAATATGGGTGACACGGCCGTCCAAGTCACGAGCACCGGCCTCGAACTCGACGATCAGGGGGGAGGCTCCGGTCGATCGGTCTTGGAAGTAGAGGTCGTCCACATCGGTTGGGGGTACAGAAGAGAACCCTTCCGGGTAGCTTCCTCTCTGTTCACGCTCGATGCTCCAGTCAAACTCTGCCACCAGTTCGCCCGATGCTACGAGTGACCGTACTGTGGGATCTGCTTCGGGGGGGCGGTTGTCGATGAAGATGGGCTTGGTGACCGTTGCGGCGCATCCGGCGCAGTCTTCGACTCGAAGCGTGACGTTATAGCATCCGCTTCGCAGAAACCGGTGATCCTTGGTTCGACCGACGCCACGATGGGGTTCGTCGAACGACCACCACCACGATGTGACGCTTCCTTCCGTGGACTCGGCGTGACTGGAGAAGACGATCCGGTCAAAGGCACGGGGGTTGGCGGGTTGCCATGTGAAGTCCACTGTGGGCAGGGCATTATCACACGAAACACCTGCGTCACTCGACGGATCGTCCTGGTTTTCGAGCGTGTAGCAGATGGTCAGGTAGTCGTCCTCCGACTCAGGGTTTCGGGCGTACGGGGAAACACCGGTGACGACGATGTCTCGGTTAGGAAGAGAGGCTACGCCGTAGGCCATATCGTCTCCCTGTCCGCTGCTGTGGAAGGCTTGCCACAGCAAGGCACCGTCTCGCGACACCAGCGCAGACATAAAGTCGTGTCCGGTCTCGCACTCGCGATACCCAACGACGGCCACACCCGGAACCAGCACATCGGGGGCCCCAGGAGTGACCTCCCCGGGCAGCAGCGTGGCGGCGACTGCAGTGCCTATACCCTGTAGGTGCTTCATCCAATG
>CAZQHD010000049.1:0-14311 GCA_964593295.1 uncultured Thermotogae bacterium
GCCGGTGGATCGGATGGCGTTCCTTCACGAGTTGCTGGATGCGTTCGGGCATCTGCTTCGAGAGACAGCGCGTTCCGGGATCGGTGAGATCCGCCCCGCCGTGACTCAGAGACTGTCCATGCTCGGAACGGAGGTGTGCGTGGAGATAGCACATGGGATGCTGCGCGGAAGAGTCTCCGGAATCGATGATCGTGGAGCACTGTTGTTGGTTGACAAGGCCGGTGAGGTAAGGCGTGCAGACTCGGGGGTGATCACGTGCTAGCGGACGGAGTTGTGGTGATGGTCTTGGGGATCGGGTTTGTCTTTGCGTTCCTTGCCCTCTTGGTGATGGCGCTGCGAGCGCTCGGCTGGATCGTGATGCGGTGGGAGGCAGCTCACCCGAGTGAGGCGGCCCCGGAGCATCGCGTGTTGGGATTGGATGCGGTCGCGGCGATCGTGGCGGCCGCCATGACAGCGAGCCAGAGAGAGGAGTCCCCGTGACGAAGAAGCGGGTGGGTGTGATGGTGACGGCGTTCCGCGATGGGTTCCAGTCCGTCTATGGCGCGCGCGTACAATCTGTGGATTTTCTGCCTGCGGTGGAGGCGGCTCGTGAGGCCGGGATCACTCACTTCGAGGCGGGAGGCGGTGCGACGTTCCAGTCTGCGTTCTTCTACGCGGGCGAGAACGCCTTCAACGTGATGGAGGCGTTCCGAGCGGCGGCCGGGGAGCAGGCCGATCTACAGACCCTGGCGCGGGGCATCAACGTGGTGGGGCTCGACTCGCAGCCGAGGGATGTCATCCGCATGCACGCCCAGCTGTTCGCCAAGCACGGGATCAGCACCATCCGCAACTTCGATGCGCTCAACGATGTCGAGAATCTGATCTACAGCGGGCAGTGCATCGCGGAGGCGGGGCTGCATCATGAAGTGTGCGTGACCATGATGGGCGTTCCGCCGGGGTGGACCGGCGCGCACGATCCTGAGTTCTACGAAGGTGTTCTTCGCCGCATCCTGGAGGCTGACATCCCGTTCCACTCCGTGTGCTTCAAGGATGCCTCGGGCACATCGACGCCTCAGGTGGTCTATGAGACGATCGTTCGCGCCCGCAAACTCTTGCCCGAAGCCACTCGAATCGTCTTTCACACGCATGAGACGGCAGGCGCGAGCATTCTCTGTTACAAGGCCGCGCTGGACGGGGGAGCGGATCAGGTGGATCTTTCGATGGCCCCCGTGTCGGGAGGCACGTGTCAGCCGGATGTCGTCACCCTCTGGCACGCGCTGCGCGGCACGCAATATGATCTGGGCATTGACATTCCCAAGCTGCTGGAAGCGGAAGAGGTGTTCAAGGAGTGCATGCGCGGCTATTTCCTGCCTCCGGAGGCAAAGGCGGTGGAGCCGCGGATTCCGTTCTCCCCGATGCCTGGCGGCGCGCTGACGGCGAACACCCAGATGATGCGCGACAACGGAACGTTGGAACGCTTTCCGGAGATCATCGTGGCGATGGAAGAGGTCGTGCGGCGCGGCGGCTTCGGAACCTCTGTGACGCCCGTGTCTCAATTCTACTTCCAGCAAGCCTACAACAACGTTCTGCTTGGTCCGTGGCAGAAGATTGCTCCCGGATACGGGCTCATGGTGCTCGGTTACTATGGTCGTCCGCCGATGGCGCCCGATGCGGAGATCGTTCGCATCGCCGCCGAACAGCTGGGACGAGCGCCCAACGATGTGTCTCCCCTCGAGCTGAACGATGCCGATCCTGAGAAGGGGATTCCCGCCGCTCAGAGAACGCTGGAGAAAGAGGGGCTCCCGATCACCGACGAGCATCTGTTCATTGTCGCAACGTGTAAGGAGAAGGGCGTCGCGTTCCTGAAAGGGGAGGCGGAGGTCCGCGTTCGGAAGATATTGCAGGAGGCGCCTGTCCCGAGTGTGGCGTCGTCGACCGACACCTACACCGTACGGCTCGATGGTCAGCCGTACAACGTGGTGCTCCGCGGAGATCGTGTGGAGGTCGACGGCCGCGAGTATGCCGTCGAGCTGACGCCGAACGATGGTTCCGGGGATGCGACCTCGTCCGAGCCGTCGTCACCGGGGGTTGCCGTTCCGTCTCCGTTACCAGGAAGCGTCCTTCGCGTGCTCGTTCAGGAGGGACAGAGCGTGGAACAGGGCGCAGCACTGGTGATCGTGGAGGCGATGAAGATGGAGAACGAGATTCGTGCGCCGCACGCAGGGACGGTCGTACGAGTCGCGGTGCAGGCTGGGGACTCCATCGCCGCAGATCAGCCGGTCGTGTGGATCCGGTGAGGAGGAGAGGATGAACCTAGCACAGGCATTGCGCGATCTCTACCAGTCGACAGGGGTTGCCACCATCACGTGGGGTCAGCTGGGGATGATCGTCGTGGGCGGTCTCCTGCTCTGGCTTGCGATCCGGAAGAAATATGAGCCGGCCCTGCTGCTGCCGATCGGCTTCGGCGCCATTCTGGCCAACGTTCCTCTGGCGGGGATCGCCGGACCCGACGGCCTTCTGGGAATGATCTACAGTTTCGGTGTTGAGACCGGCGTATTCCCCCTGCTGATCTTCCTCGGTGTCGGTGCGATGACTGATTTCGGTCCACTGCTCGCCCATCCCGTGACCGCACTGCTTGGCGCTGCCGCACAGGTCGGTATCTTCACCACGCTGCTCGGGACGCTGCTTCTGAGCCGGTATCTGGGGTTCTCGTTCACCCTTCAGGATGCCGCCGCCATCGGGATCATCGGAGGCGCAGACGGCCCTACTGCGATCTTCCTCGCCTCGCGCCTGAGTCCGCACTTGCTGGGAACGATTGCCATTGCCGCTTACTCATACATGGCGCTCATCCCGATCATTCAGCCACCAATCATGCGCGGGCTGACTACAGCTACAGAGCGAGCCCTTCCTATGCGGCAGATGCGGCCGGTTTCCCGGATCGAGCGCGTCGTCTTTCCCGTGGCCGCCACCGGACTCTGTATCCTACTGCTTCCGCAGGCTTCCCCTCTGGTGGGGATGCTGATGTTGGGAAATCTGCTCCGGGAATCGGGTGTGGTTGAGCGTCTCGCCAAGACCGCTCAACATGAGCTGATCAACATCGTGACCATCTTGCTCGGACTGGCCGTGGGGGCCCGGTTGCAGGCGGAGACGTTCCTGCGCCTCGAGACCTTGGGCATTCTGCTATTGGGGCTGATCGCATTCTCTGTGGGGACAGCTTCCGGCGTGCTCATGGGAAAGATCATGTGTTTGCTGAGCCGCGGTCGAGTCAATCCGCTGATCGGCGCGGCCGGGGTCTCTGCCGTTCCGATGGCGGCGCGGGTCGTCAACAAGGTCGGACTCGAAGCGAACCCGCAGAATGCTCTTCTGATGCACGCGATGGGGCCGAACGTCGCGGGCGTGCTGGGGTCCGCGGTTGCCGCGGGCGTACTCCTGGCGCTCCTCGGCTGAACCGAACCTCCACGTGCAGAGGTCGGCTGTGAGAAGATGAAGTCGTTGCTGGGCAGGGGGTTCTCCCTTCCAAGGACGATGCGAGCGCGAAGAGGAGGAGGACGCTGTGCACAGAAGGATACGTTGGGATCAGGAGATCGAGTGGCTGAAGGCAGGGCTCTCAGGGAACGGAGCCTTCCTGAATGTGAATACCCCTTCGGGGAGAACGAACCCGATGACCATTGGATGGGGGCAAGTTGGTGTGGTTTGGGGACGCCCGGTGTTCAGTGTCTTTGTGCGAACGAACCGGTACACGTTCGAGTGTCTTCAGGCGGCAGCGTCGTTCTCGGTCAGCGTCCCACGTCTGGGCGAGCTCTCCGAGGCGCTGACGCTCTGTGGGAGCCGGTCGGGACGCGAGCTGGACAAGGTGGAAGCCTGCGAGCTCCAGCTCCTCCCCGGACGATCGATCGACACGCCGATCCTTGCAGCGTGCGGGTTGCACTACGAGTGCACGATCCTCGCCCGCGCGCAATTGAAGGAAGCTGACATGGTGTCCGACGAGGTGCACCGGCGGTACGAATCGCAGGACCTGCACCAGATTGTGCTCGGGGAGATTCTGGACGCATACGTTCTGGAGTCCGAGTAAAGCGCGGCTTGTTGCCGATTGCGAGACCTGGCGATCGGTGAAGGCCGGGATACGGAGAGACTGGACGGGAGGCATGCAATGCGCATCATCACGGTGCTGGGGAGCCCTCACCTCGAGGGGAATACGGAACGTCTGCTCGACTGGGCGGAACGTGCGTGGACGGAGTGGGGACATCACGTCCAGCGGATCAACCTCGTGGAGAAGACGGTGCATGGCTGCAAAGCGTGTCTGGCCTGTGCGGAGTCCTCCGATGCACCTGGGTGCATCCTCTCCGATGACGGACCGAAGCTCTTCTCCCAGATGACCGAGGCGGACGGGATCGTCTACGCGACGCCGCTGTACATGTGGGGCTTCGCCTCACAGCTCAAGGCGCTCTTGGACCGATCGATCTGTCTGGTTCGGGGGCACGGCGGCCCTGACCATCGATCGTTCGTGCAGGGCAAGCCCACGGCGTTGCTCGTCTCATGTGCAGGGCCGGCCGAAGGCAACGCCGACCTGATCGAGGAGAGTTTTCGGCGGTTCGCTGCATACGCCCGTCTTGACGACCGCGGAGTGACGGTCTTTCCCCACTGCACGGACGTTAACATGCTTCCCAACACGCACGGAAGCGACGCCCGCGCGCTGGCGCGTCGACT
Source organism: uncultured Thermotogae bacterium (assembly GCA_964593295.1). GTDB lineage: Bacteria > Bipolaricaulota > Bipolaricaulia > UBA7950 > UBA9294 > SPBW01. The sequence continues at coordinate 4,687 of CAZQHD010000049.1, forward strand.
CGTCCAGCCCAGGTAGCCTCGTTTCCGGGCGCAGAACAAAGAGATGAGGACCCACCTGCTGCGCGGACCTCGCTCCGGGAGTGTCCGTCCGTCGAGCCGTGGCTCGTGCAGGCTACATCGCCGGCCGTAGTCTCACGCCGTCGTTGCAGGAGGTGGACGGCCGAGTGACCGGCCGTTACCCTGTCGAGCACAATGAGCACTCAGCCGCATCTGCCGCACGGAGGCCGTCGCCGGGCGATCCCGTTGAGTGGAGCGTCTCTCCTGCTTGCCGCCACCGTCGGTGGATTGAGCCTTCTGATCCAGCTGTACTTGAACGCGCGTGGCACGTCGGTGTTCATGATCGGGCTCGTGCAGACCGTCAACTCGGCCGGTCTCCTCCTCGGATCGTGGCTGTGGGGCACCGTCTCCGATCGAGTTCGTCGACGGCGATTGCTCGGGTTCCTCACACTCTCCATGGGGGCAGTGACCGTCGTTCTGGTGACACTTCCGTCGATCGCCGTCGTGCTTCCCGTCGAGCTGGTTCGGTCTCTGATGTTCGCAGGGGTGGGGGCCGTTTCGGTGGCGATCGTGTCCGCGGCAAGCCGCGTGGAGAGGCGCGGCAAGAATGTCTCATACCTCTCTTCGGCACGCGCCTTCGGTTTTGCCGCCGGCAGCGCGCTCGGGGGATTGGTCCTGGAGAAGCTGGGGTTCCGTGTCTCGTTCCTCTTGATCGCCGTGCTGCCGCTGATCGCGTACGGCGGGTTGTGGCTGCTGCCTCCGGAGAACCCGGTCGAACGGCGCGAGAAGATCGGGGCATGGAAGGCGATCTTCTCCGCTGGTCTGCTGGACCTTTACATCGCCACCGCCCTACGGCAGATGGCGATCTTTGGAGCCTTTTCGCTGCTGTTCGTCTACATGGCCAGCCTGGGAATCCCCGCGGGAATCATGGGGTTGATCAGCGCTACGAACACGGCAACGCAAGTCCCCGCGATTCTGCTGTTCGGCTGGCTGGCCGACCGGATCGGCCGTCGAAGGATCTTCATGCTGGGGTTCTTCCTCTCCTTTCTCACCCCGTTGTTCTTCGTCGTGGCCTCCAATGCCGTCGGGATGGTGGCTGGGTACTTCACGCTGGCGATCTCTTTCAGCTCCCTCTACGTCGGGTCGGCTGCACACATCGGAGACCGCGTGCCTGATCATCGGCACGGGCAGATGCTTGGGCTGTACGAATCGTCCCGTGGGTTGGGTGGCCTGTTCGGACCGTTGATCGCCGGGGCCATCGTGCCTGCGATCGGATTCGTCGGCATGTTCTGGGTAATGGCCGGCATTGGCGCGCTGGGGTTCACCGTCATGCTCTTCGGCAATACGGTGCTCGGACGCCGGGTCACCGGCGGAGGGTAAGGACTGAGGCTGTTTCGCGGGGCGTGTCGAACGCGCGACTTCGCTCGGAGAGTCGAATTCGCTGATGTCTTGAACCCCCATGGTTGGACAAAGGTCACGCCGATTTTTGACCACAGGCGATGCATCCTGGCGGGCTATCCGTATTCTGAGAGAGCTACGATGACGATTCACTGGACGCTGGGCGGAGGCATCACCTTGGTGGCGGCCGGCCTGTCAGGCGCGGTCCTCGTTCTGCTGTGGAGTCGACGAGTTCAGCCGGAAGCACGGGCAATCTGGCCGGTCATCGCGATCATCACGCTGTGGTCCCTGATCGTCTCGCTGGAGGCGATGACGCCCGATGTCTCGGCGAAGATCCTTCTGTCGAAGCTTGAGCACATCTGCGTGGGGCTGGTGGGCCCCCTGTTGGTTCTGTTTGCCCTGAAGCTCTCCGGCAAGCTACGAGACCCCGCCTCGATCCGGCTTCGCCTGGTACTGTTTCTTCCACCTTCGATCGCCTATCTGTTCGTCGCCACCAACGAGTGGCATCAGCTTGTTTGGACAGGCGTCTCGCCGGGAGCGCCTGGAACCCTCGTGCTCGTCTATCATCATGGCCCCATCTACTACGTGATCAGCGCGCTCGCCTATGCCTACCTCTTGTATGCAACCTACCTGCTCATCCGGTCGACACAGGACGAGACTGTCAATCGTCGACGAGCCATCGTTGTGGCCACAGCCATGGTGCTTCCATGGATCGCCAGCTTGCTGTACATCACCAAGGCTGTTCCTGTGGACCGGTTCACGAACCTCATCCCGTTGGCGTTCGTGGGAAGCGGAATGATCCTCGCCTGGAGCCTGCTGCCATCCCGTCCCCTCAGCCTGATGCCCGTGGCCCGTAATGTGCTCCTGGGCATGCTTCCGGACGGGGTGGTCACGTTGGATTCGCGCGGCCGCCTGGCCGACGCAAACGCTGCGGCCCAGCGACTGCTTCAGCTCGCACGCGAGGATCTGGGGCGACCGGCAGAGAACGTCTTGAACCGATGGCCGTCGCTCGTCGAGCTGCTCTCGCAGTCTGAAGGAGGGCAAGCCTGGGTTGTGATCGAGAATGATCATCCGCAGACCTTGCATGTCATCAAGGAGCCGCTATGCCTCGGCAAATGGGAGCGTGGACAGCTGCTGCTCCTGCACGATGTTACCGAGCTGGTTCAGATGGAGAGCGAGCTGCGTCTCTCCGAGCGTCGGTACAAGGATCTGGTGGAGAACGCGCTGGTCGGTGTCTACACCACCACCCTGGAGGGACGGATCCTCTACGCGAACGAGAGGATGTGGCGCCTGTTCGGCTACGAGTCAGCCGAGGAGTTCGCGAAGGTCGATGCCGGGGCGATGTACCGCACGATTGGACAGCGGCAGGAGCTGCTCGAGTGTCTCGCTCGGGACGGGCACGTGACCAACCATGAAGTCGAGATTGTGACGCGGGATGGCAGGGTACGATGCGTGTCTCTGAGTGCGAGCCGGATCGGAGACCGCGTGTCCGGGATGCTGCTGGATGTCACCGAACAGAGGGCGTCCGAGGATGCCCTCCGGGAGAGTGAAGCGCGGTTTCGTATTCTGGTCGAGCGACTGGCCGACGCGGTGTTCATCACCGACGACGACGGGAGGATCCGGCACGCAAACGAAGCCGCGTGCTACCAGACAGGCTACAAACTGGATGAGCTGAAGCAGCTGAACATCCTGCGGGATCTGACAGCCGGCAGCTCCGGGATCGATCCCGCGGCCGCACTGGCTACGATTCAGCGTGGAGAGGTCGCACGGTTCGAGGAGAGGAAACGTCGAAAGGACGGAACCATCTTCTGGACCGAGTGTGCGCTCAGCCGGATGGAGGTTGGGGGGCATCCCATGGTCCTCTCACTCAACCGCGATGTGACTCCGCGCAAGGAGGCGGAGGCGAGGCTGCAGTATCTGAGCACGCACGATCCACTGACCGGGGCCTATAACCGAGGATACTTCGACGAGGAGATGGCCCGGCTATCGCGCGGGCGTCGGTTCCCGGTCAGCGTATTGGTGGCCGATGTGAACGGGCTCAAGGAGGTCAACGATACCGAGGGGCATGCGGCCGGAGACCAAGTGCTTCGCTGCACGTCCGAGATGCTCAAGCAAGGAGTTCGTGCCGAGGACGTCGTGGCACGGATCGGAGGCGATGAGTTCGCGGTGTTGCTGCCCGAGACTGATGAGACAGCGGCCGAAACGGTGGTGGCGCGTATCCGGAAGGGCATGCGAGTCCACAACAAGCTCCCCGCTCCACATCGATCGATCTGTGTGGCGATCGGGGCAGCCACCGTATCTCCTCACGAGCCCCTGGACGCTGCGCTGCAGCTCGCAGATCAACGGATGTACAAGGACAAGCAGGAGATACACCGGCACGGAGACGCCGGACCCCACGCGACCCGTTGAGGCGGGAGAACACACGTTCTGTAGAGGATACGGAGCGTCTCCTGCACACAGTCACCCGCGTTCGGGCGTGCCGCCCTTCTCCTCCCCACGAACCCGGCCGGTTCGTTTCGTGTACGGTTGGGTAAGGGATCTGTCGACTCGGAGCAGAGACGGTACAATCCCTTCTGGAGGTGATCCGGTGTGCGTACAGAGAGCGTGCGTTCTTGGTTGGGGTGTGCGATGGTATGCCTACTGGTGACAGCATGGATCGCGACGGGTTCCTCTGAGGAGCCTCTACGGATCGAAAGGCACGGCACGATCGTGTACGTTCCGATTTCCGGCGGATTCTATGGCATCGTGGCCGAAGATGGGACTCAGTACCTCCCGCTGGAGCTGGACGAGGCGTGGCATGTCGACGGCCTGAACGTGAGGTTCTCTGCGCGCCTCGAACCGGAGGCGATGACAATCTACATGTGGGGAACGCCAGTGTCCGTCCTGAGCATCGCATGCCGACCGGATGACGTTCACGTCTTGGTCTCCGGGAACACGTCGTTTGCTCTGTCCTTGTACCACGCGGTTCGCGGCCGATTCGGGAACCTCATCGTTTCGCCGTTCAGTATCTCCACAGCACTGGGGATGACCTACGGCGCCGCTCGGACAGAGACCGCCGGACAGATGGCGGAGGTCCTTGCCTTCGCGCTTCCGCAAGACCGTGTGCACGCGGCCTTCGGCAAGCTAATCGACGCACTTCTCGCGGACGAAACGGGCCAGGAGTTCGCGGTGGCGAATGCACTCTGGGCGCAAGAGGGGTACGGGATCCTTGCGGAGTATCTCGACCTGGTTCGCGCGCAGTACAGCGCAGCCGTGGAGGAGGTCGACTTTCGCGCACAGTCCGAGGACGCGCGCTTGCGGATCAACGCCTGGGTTGCGGAGCAGACACGGGATCGCATCGACGAGCTCCTTACGCCCGGAACCGTGGGGGCGGGAACCCGCCTTGTGCTAGTCAACGCGATCTACCTTCTGGCCGCGTGGGAGCGTCCGTTTTCCCCCGAGCGCACGATCCCCGCGTCGTTCGATCTGTCCTCTGGAGAGACCGTCCCCGTCTCGATGATGACCCAGACGGCCGACTTCCCGCACGCATCCCTGGACACCGTCCAGCTGCTCGAGCTGCCGTACGAGGAGGACGATCTGTCGTTGCTTCTGGCTCTTCCCTCGCCAGGTTCGACCCTCTCTGAGGTCGAGGAGGCGCTGACGCAAGACACACTGGCCGGTTGGGTCAATGCGCTGGAGGTCAGGAGCGTATCCGTTTCTCTGCCCCCGTTTCGACTGCGGACTGCGCTCTCGCTGCGGGACGTACTCACAGAGATGGGCATGCCGTTGGCGTTCTCGGAGATGGCCGACTTCTCAGGTCTGACGGGCAGCGCGGACCTGCTCCTGGATGACGTCATCCACGAGGCGTTCATCGAGGTCGATGAGCAGGGAACGGAGGCTGCAGCGGCCACCGCTGTCGTCATCCGTACCACCGCAATGCCCTTCGATCCCGTCTCGTTCGTGGCAGATCGTCCGTTCCTATTCGTGCTCCGTGACCGCAACACTGGAACGGTTCTGTTCATGGGCCGAGTGGAGGACCCACGCTGACGTCGAGCCCGCAACGTCGGGAGGAGCTGCGGCGTGAGTCTGTCGACAGAAACTGGGATCGGACAGCGCGATGGAGTGAAGTGTGTTGAACCTGTTGGATCTGTCTGCATACTCACGATCGACATGCGTGCGATAGAGCTTCACCATCTGACGAAACGATATCCGGGCGTGCCTGCCGTGACTGCAGTGGATGAGGTATCCGCCCACGTGGAGGCGGGCGAAGTGCTGGGCCTTCTCGGAGCCAACGGCGCGGGAAAGACCACCCTGATCAAGATGGTCTGCGGCCTTCTCCTTCCTACGGAAGGACGCGTAGAGGTCTTCGGTGTGCCGTGCCACCGGCGCGAGGCCAGCCGGCACGTGTCAGCCGTCCTGGAAGGCTCGCGCAATGTCTACTGGCGGCTGTCCGTTGAGGAGAATCTGGCGTTCTTCGCGGGGCTCCAAGGGCTACCTCCACGTGCAGTCGGTATGCGGACACGTCAGCTGGTCAGCTTCTTCGGCCTTGGTGAGAAGCGGAAAACCGTGGCCAACAAGCTCTCGCAGGGGATGAAGCAGAAGCTGGCCGTGGCGTGTGCGCTGGTGCGCGGCACCGAGTTGGTCCTGCTGGACGAGCCTACACTCGGCCTGGATGTCGAGACCTCGCACGAGCTTCGAGAGATGATCCTCGACCTGGCGCGTGATCGTCGACGGACGATCGTTGTCTCGTCGCACAACATGGGGATCGTCGAGGCGATCTGTGAGCGCGTGCTGATCCTCGCGAGAGGACGCGTCATCACTGACGATCGGGTGGATCGTCTCCTGGGCGGCTTTCACACACGGGCGTACCGTGTCGTCGTGCAGGGAACGCTCGATGAACTGTCGAGCTCCGCTCTCGATCGCCGTTTCGCGATGCGGGAAGTCAGCCGAGGAGAGGATCGTACGGTGATCGAGGTCGAGATCCTCCCAGGACGCGACTTCTACGAGCTCATGGACGCCTTGCGAACGGCCGGGGTCCAGCTCGAGAGCGTGACGCGCTCCGAGCCAAACCTGGAGGAGGTATTCCTCCGCATCGTGCGGGAGGGCTCGTGATGGGGATCTATGTTTGGTCATTCTGGGCCGTCCTGAAGAGGCGACTGATCGAGCTCAAGCGGTACGCGTTCAACACGCTCTCCAGCCTGGCCACCATCTACCTGATCTTCCTTTTGCTGTTTCTGGGCGCGCGGTTTGTGGCCGGGCCGGGGGCGATGTTCGGCGAGTCCCTGGAGGGCTTGATCGTAGGATTCTCGATGTGGACGTTTGCGATCATCGCGTACTCCGAGATGTCATGGGCAGTGATGCAGGAAGCGCAACAGGGAACGCTGGAGCAGCTGAATATGACCCCGGCGGGGTTTGGATGGGTGGCGCTCTCGATGGCGATCAGTTCGTTCTTGACAAGCTTTGCCTGTGTCGTGCCGATTGTCCTCTTGATGATGGTGACTACGGGTCGCTATCTTCGGCTCGACATGCTCAGCTTACTTCCCCTCCTAACGCTTACCCTGCCGGCAGTCTATGGGATCGGCCTGGCCATGGCCGGTCTTGCGCTGGTGTTCAAACGGATCCAAGCGATGTTCTAGATCCTCCAGTTCGTCTTCGTGGCGTTCCTGTTCGTCCCCAGCGAGCCGCTGTGGAGCAAGGCGCTTCCACTGACCTGGGGATCGCAGCTGATCCGCCGCGTTGTGGTCGAAGGGGTTCGGATCACACGGATCTCCGGTAGGGACATCGGCCTACTGGTTCTGGGAAGCGCGATGTGGGTGGTCTTGGGATTGGCGGCTTTTTCCGCCTGCCAACGGGTGGCTCGGCGTCGTGGATTGCTTGGCCACTACTGATCGAAGCCCCTTGCCTCTCCTGTCAAGCGCGCGGGGATGTCCCGTGGGGAGTTACGGCAGATCGTTGTGTCCGCCGTTGCCCATCACCTCATCGTTCGCAACGCACGGCCGACCATCGGGGGTAGGCGAGCTACTCCTCATCCGTAACTGAACGGGCACGTTGCATAGCCGTACTTACGTGCCACTGCATCACTTGTTGGAGGACGGCGTTAGAGGAAGGCTGCGCCCCTGGCACTCGGCCAAGGGCGCCTCACGATCAGCTCGCAAGCGCGAACGGACGAGCGTATCGCCCGCCGCAAGGAACTACAACCCGAGAAGAAGCACCACGACGTTCAACGCAGCGCCGGCTCCCGTATAGAAGTAGCGCATCTGCTGACGGCCGGAGGAGTACCCCTCGATGTAGCCGGCCTTGTAGTCGGCGGACTTGTCTTCCAGCTCCATCATCCGGAGGAGGCCGGGATCTGCGGGCGGGGTGAACGCCACAATGCCGAACGCGATGACGCCTCCCACGATGCCCCAAAGGACGTTCAGCATGGGAGAGTCTTCCTTTCCGTGCTCCATGCCCAGCTGGTAGCCGGAGCGGAAATCGTCCGCCGCCATCACGACGGGGGTGATAGCCACCATGAAAGCCAGCACCATGACGGCGGGGAGCAATACCTTGTGCCTAGAGCGCATGTTGTCCTCCTTGTCGTTAGCAATGAACCCGAGACGTGCTGGTTCATCCTAACGCCTGAACGGGCCGTCTGCAAATCCCTGCAGAGCTTCTGGTGGGCGAGATCGCGCGGGCAACGGCCATCGTCCGAGGCCCCCTCGGCTGTCTCTCGTCTGGGGCAGTGCAAGGAACGGCGAGGAGGCTTTCCGTTGCATCATGGTGACGTCTGGACCCAATCGATCACTGATCGTAGTTGACGGACCGATCGGTTCTGGCTCGGAGCTGCTGGTTGATTGCCTGGATGAGGGGACACAGGAACACGGCACGAATACAATCCCTCTGCCGAGCCCTCATAATCCCGGCGGAAGGCACCGAATGGTATGGCCTCTCAATCGCTCCAGGAAACGGAGGATGCCGAAATGCCCCTCACCCGAGAGAGTCGAGCCGATGCGTTCTCCTTGAGCTGTCGGCCCGAGATGTCGGTTGCTCTGCACGAGCAGTTTGGAGACGATGTGCACGGTGCTGTGTCATGAGGATCCCGTGGAACGACTGAACACTCGTCACAACTTGCGCGACGCGATTCATGCGCTTCGGCTCGCTTATGCCGAAGGAGATGCTCAACGACTTCACGACACCTACATCACCGCCGGCCGGAGCTCCCGGTTCCTGCGCATCCTCCTGCCCGTCCTTGAGGCCCTATACCCGGTTCGGAAGATCCTAGCGTTCGCCGCGGAACTCGAGGCATCCATCGCCAGCCATGGAATCCACAACGGGTGCGAGAGGTTCTTCCACAGCCTCGCGATTCCTTGGAAGCTCGAACTGCGACGGGAGACCTGTGACATTGCACGGAACGCTCCGGTGATCTTCTTCGGCAATCACCCCTCGTTGTTCACGCCATTTCTGGTTGCCGCCAGCGTCAACCGCCCGGATCTTCGATGGTTCTCCAGTAAGTATGTCTGCAATCTGCTGCCGACCATCGGCGCTGCATCCTTTCCGATGGAGGTTCCGTTGACACGCTCCTGGACGGAGTTGCGTCGCGGCGGATGGCAGCGGGCGCTGGTCTACCGATTGATCGCGTCCCTGCACGACACGCCCGCAGACGATGAGACGCATGCGTCCAATCGTGCCAGCCTGGTGGCCGGTGCCGAGCATGTACGAACGGGAGGCAGCGTCATCATCTGTCCAGGCGGCGGCGGCAAGGCAAAGGACCGCAGGTGGTACGCCGGCATCGGCCACTTGGTGAGGGAGTTGCAGCAGTCGCCGGGCGCGCGTCCCGCGTACTTGCTGCCGTTTCATGAGGAGAACAGCTCCAACAAGCGCATCTATGCCTACATCCAGAGAGGGCCCGTCTCTCGGATCAAGAACGCCGTGGTGTATCGAGGCCCGATTCGTCTCCACTTCGGACGCCCGATCCCGGTTGAGGAGATCGGGAGCCCGGATCTAGCGCCGCAGCAGATCGTTGACATTCTGAAGACGCGCTACGAACGTCTCCTTCTGGAGCCAGCGAACATGTCGATCCAGTGACGATTCGATCTCACTGATGCGATTGATCAGTGCCCGATGGGGAGAGACTCGCACCGTTCCATTGCCTGGAGGCGAAACCTTCCCACCCCGGTCGTGGTATCTTGGGTGTTCGATGGTCGAAGCCACGTCGTCAACGTTCTCGATCGACGTCTTGAGAACCACAAGAGGAGGTTCGTGTGCACGTGCG